>NZ_JBFRLX010000040.1:894-62279 GCF_041470165.1 Vibrio sp. 10N.286.46.A8 | reverse complement strand
GTATCTTTATTAGTTATCTGTACCCAACTAAGGTAACAGCATTGATGAAGAGTTGACCAGAGGTTTGTAATGCTGATTAAAATGATTCCGTTCGTGTTTGTAATATTGTGGTCGTCAGGCTTTGTCGGCGCACGTCTTGGTGTTGAATATGCCGAACCCGCAACGTTGCTTTCACTTAGGATGGTAGCCAACGTGGCGCTGTTCTTGGTTTTAATTGCCATTCTTAAACGTCGTATCCCTCGTGGTCGCGCATTCTTTCATGCTTGTGTGGTCGGAATTTTGATTCATGGCTTCTACCTTGGTGGCACTTATCTCGCGATTGATATGGGTATGCCTGCCGGGTTGAGTTCTCTGCTTGTTGGCTTACAACCGATTCTGACGGCATTGATAATGATCAGCTGTACCTCGCAGCGTTTTAACTTCGCACAATGGCTAGGCTTAGCCCTTGGTTTCGCAGGTATTAGTTTGGTGCTAATGGGCAATATTGAGTGGCAGTCAGACGACCAAAAAGGCTTGGCAACGTTATTATGTTTGGTTTCTTTGGTGGGTATTACGGTCGGTACTTTGTATCAGAAGCGCTTTTGTCAGGGTACAGATATGGTCGGTGGCGCGATGGTGCAGTACTTGGCAGCAGCAGCATTGTTCTTACCTTTTGCAATGCGCTACGAAACTATGCAGGTGAACTGGACTATTGAGTTCACGTTGACTCTGGCTTGGCTAGTGATTGTTTTATCGTGCATTGCTATTTTATTGCTGCTTTATATGGTAGAGCATGGCGCTTCTTCAAGTGTGGCATCGGTGTTTTACTTAGTTCCACCCACAACAGCCATTCAAGCGTGGCTCATTTTTGGAGAGTCATTCGACATTTATGGCGCAATAGGCTTCGCGTTGTCAGCGACCGCTGTTTATCTGGTGGTGAAAAAGCCTGAGTTGATTAAGTTCCGTAGACGAACAGCATTAGAGAGGTAATGTGTCTACCAAAATTATACCAATCGTAGTAACTAACTGGTCACCCTAGCTTGTTAAAAATCTCGATAACTTCGTTAGAACTTTTGATTGTAGAATAACTACTTATCGAAAAATGCTGCCTTGTTCTCAAGCTTTTTTCCTACGCTATTTTTGAACACTTACTTACTGTGATTGGTATAACTCGACTTGAAGTAGATTGCTAGAAACAAAAAAGAGCCTGAATATTCAGGCTCTTTCTGTATCAATATTGGCTAGCGACTATTGATTAGCGCTGCATTAAACAAGCGTAAGCCGTGGTAAACGGTGCTTCTTGGTACTGCTTAAGGCCTGTTTCTTTGAACTTCATCATAAGAGGGTTGCGCTTAAGGCTTTCTTTGATTTCATTCGGAGATACAACGGTTACGTCTAGGCCGTCGATCAACTGAATTGCTGCTTCTAGTTTGAAGCCGAAGCCACCGCCAGCAAATTTGCCTTTAGTTTGGCGTTGACGAATTACCACTTTTTCTACTTGGTAATCTTCCATTAACTTTGCAAAAGAAAATTGAAAATCTTTCATATTCTGTGTGTCGTTTGCGTCACTAATAGCAACTTTAGAAACTCGGCAATCAGGAATGTTAAATACACCGTCTGATAGAGATAGAAGACAGATGACTGCATCGTTACCTTTGATTTCAACACCACAAATTTTCATGTTCTTACCTACTTATTTTAGAGCCCTATATTATGGTGTTATTTCGACGACTTCTCCAGTAATAGAACATGTCTAAGGTAAATAAATTCAATATTGTCCACTTTAACTTTTTCAGGTTGACGTCTGGTTAAATGCGAAGCACTCGTTTTCATCGTCTAGTTTTATATGCGATGAGATTCACAAAACTATAGCTGGCTTTTTTATCGATACTGTATATTATGCGCGCGTCCCTATTTAATGTGTGGTTATAAACCCTCTATGAATATCAAAAACCTTTCTATTAAGAGTAAAATTGCGATCCCTCTAATGGTTATCGTGATTGTTTTCTCAACTGTTACTGTGCTTAACGTGATTAAATCTAACGCGCAAGCAGCGATTAACCATGAGCTCAATAATGTGGTTCAACCGGTTCTCGACAACCTAGAAGATGGGTACCGAGATATCTATCAAGTCATTGCATCAGCGCAAGGTTTGTTACTTGCTAAAGATAAGGATGCGATCGAATATCAAAAATTTGAGTTTGAAGACAACGCTTACAAAGCCGTTCCACGCTTTGAGAGTGTCCAAACTCTATATACCGCAGGTGTCTTAGACTCATCTTCTCAAGACGAGCTAGCGAAACTGGTAAAGGCGATGAAAAAGTGGGTAGCATTGCATGAACCAATGTTTGCAGATCCTGCCAATGCTCTTCAATACAACATAGATTACTCGCCAGCATTGGACGCTGAGTTTTCGATCATTCACGATCAACTCGGCTATATTAGAGAGCTGATTGCAGTAAAACAAAAAGAGCTTCGCCAGCAAGCTAATGACTCGATTGAAGAAAGTAAGCTGATCATCGAAGTAGGTATGGCCGTGGCGGTACTTGCGGCTTTGTTTTCGATGTGGTTATCGAACCGTTTTATCGTTCAGCCGATTCAGAGCGTAGAGAAAGCGATGAATGAAATCGCATCGGGTGACGGTAACTTGGCTCAGCGAATGAAAGTTGAAGGTTCTGACGAGATTGCTCGCTTAAGTTCAGCGTTTAACAAGTTTGTTAGTAAGATACATACCACTGTTGAACAAGTGATTCTGACATCAAATGCCGTACGTGCAGAGATGGAAAACATCAAATCAATAACGCAGAATGTGGCTGAATTTTCTTCGAATCAACAGAAAGAAAGTGAAGTAGTCGCGGCTGCCGTTCATGAAATGCAAGCGACCAGTGAAACGGTAAGTGGTAACGCGTTAGATGCGGCAACCGCAAGTAACGTTGCGAACAATGAAGTGGAATCAGCAGACAGCACTTTGGGCTTAACCGTAACTTCAATTGAACGCCTTGCGCAAGATATCGAGAATGCAGGTGGTGTGGTTCAGGAATTGGATACTGATGTGAAGAACATTGCTTCTATTCTTGGCGTGATCAAAGGCATTGCAGAGCAAACCAATCTATTGGCATTGAATGCGGCGATTGAAGCAGCGCGTGCTGGTGAGCAAGGTCGTGGTTTTGCGGTAGTTGCTGATGAGGTCCGTGCGCTTGCGAGCAAAACTCAAGACAGTACGGGTGAAATCCAATCAATGATTGAACGCTTAGAAGTTGGCGCTAAACATGCCGTTGGCGTGATGACAGAAAGCAAGGCAAGTGGCGAGAAAACCATTGTTCAAGCGGGCACTGCTGCTTCATCATTGAGCGAGATTCGTAACTCAATCGGCAAGATGAATGAGATGAATACGCAAATCGCAACAGCGGCTTCTCAGCAGTCTCAGGTGTCTGAAGAAGTGAACCAGAATGTTCAACGTATCGCGGAAAGCACCATGAAAATGGTTGAGATGGCAAACAATGCAGAGAACGCATGCATCTCACTAGCAGAACAGTGTGAAGCACTTGATAGCCTAGTTTCTCAGTTTGAAGTGTAATCTTTGAGACTGAACAGGCAAAAGTGAGTGGCTAATCGTTTCTAGTTTTAACCCTCACGCATCTGTAATAGACAATAATAAGGCCCGTACTCAATGAGTGCGGGCTTTCTTTTTTGGGTGCGAGTATTTTTTGATAACAGTATTTGTAATACAAGGTCGGTTCGAACTTTGTAGATTAGGTCGATAGGAGCCTTGTGGGGAATGCGATATTAGCTTCAATGAAGGCCTTTGTATGTGCATGGCGCATATTAAGCTAGGTGACACTGATCTATATCTTCAATACACTGTATGGGTAACCATAGTTCAAAATAGGGTAGAGGCATGGCCAATTGGGAAGGGGTAAGTGAGTTTGTTGCAGTGGCAGAGCGCGAAAGCTTTACTGGTGCCGCACAGAAACTCGCTACGTCAGTGGCTCAAATCAGTCGTAGAGTGGCAAATCTCGAGGAACGCCTCGCAGTAAAACTACTCAATCGAACGACTCGTAAGGTTTCTCTAACAGAGGCTGGGCAACTCTATTATCAGCAGTGTAAGTTGTTGGTCGAAGGTTTAGAAATTGCTGAGTTAGCCGTCACGCAGATGCAATCCACGCCAAAAGGTTTACTGAAAGTAACGGCACCTGTGACTTATGGTGAGCGTCAACTCGCCCCAATACTTCATCAGTTCTTAAAGCTCCACCCACAAGTCGAACTTGAGCTGATGTTGACCAATCAAAAGCTCGACCTTATTGATTCGGGTGTCGATGTCGCTATTCGTCTTGGTCGCTTAGAAGATTCGAGTCTTGTGGCAAAGAAGCTGTCTCAACGCCAACTCTACGTGTGCGCCAGCCCTGAATATATTGAACGTTACGGTGAACCGCATACGCTCTCTGAGTTGAGTAATCATCAATGTTTAGTCGGGGGCTTTGAGCATTGGCGTTTTAAAGAAAATGGGCGACCTCGCTCAGTTCGGGTCAATGGACGCATTAAATGTAACAGTGGCTTAGCCTTACAAGACGCAGCGAAACAGAGTATTGGCTTGGTGCAGCTACCAGAATATTACGTGAGTGAAGATCTTGAGTCTGGCGAATTGGTTGAGGTGTTATCTGATTACCGAGACGATAAAGAGGGGATTTGGGCGCTTTACCCACAGAACCGTAATTTGTCTTCAAAGGTTCGCTTGTTAGTCGACTTCTTGTCTGAGCAATTAGACTAGTTCTATCTGGCAAGACACTATGGACAAGAAAATGGGCTTCAGAACAAAGATTCTGAAGCCCATTTTTATTGATGTTCTATAGCTTTTACTTGCTAAGCACTAAGCACTAAGCACTAAGCATTAAGCATTAAACCGTGAAGCGATCAACCAAGTGGTACAGCTCGTTTGCTCGGCTGTTTAGGTTTTGGCTACCTGTACGGTTTTGGTTTGCTAGCGATGCCGATTGAGAACTTTGGTCTGAAATCACAACAATGCGTTGAGATATCTCTTGGCCAACAATATTCTGTTGTTCAGTCGCCGTCGCAATCAGTGAGTTCATGTCCATGATGGTATCAATCGAATCTTGAATTTTAGCAAGTGCTGCAGCTGCTGCATTTGCTTCTTCTACCGTTTGAGCACTTCTGCTTTGGCTCGAATCCATTGCTTTCACCGCGGCATCTGAAGCGGATTTTAGCTGTTGGATCATTTTGTGAATGTCGCCCGTGCTCTCTTGTGTGCGGCTTGCAAGCTTACGAACTTCATCCGCAACTACCGCAAAACCTCGGCCTTGATCACCAGCTCGCGCGGCTTCAATCGCGGCATTTAGTGCTAATAGGTTGGTCTGTTCCGCGATGTCTTGAATGACAGTCAGTGAAGATGAAATGTTCTGTACATCTCCTTCAAGGCGAGATACCACAGTGTTTGCTTCTGATACTTCACTTGCAAGGTCTGCTACGGAACCTGCAGCAGCGTTGACTATTTGCTGAGCTTCTTTTGCATTGTTCTCTGCAAGTTTAGCTGAGTCAGCGGCTTGGCTTGCGTTGCTGGAGATCTCTTGCGCAGTTGTCGTCATCTCGGTCATCGCCGTTGCTACTTGTTCTGTCTCTTCACGTTGACCTGTTGCTATCTCGTCGACCTGAGCTGCGCGAGAAGACATGCTGCTCGTTTCTGATACAACTTGCTGACCAACATCGCTCACGCTACGAATGATGGTCTGTAGGCTCGCAACAAAGGCATTAAAGTTCTCACTGAGTTTGGCGAACTCAGGCGCTTTGAAGGTTTCCATTCGAGCCGTTAGGTCGGCCTCACCACTTGCAAAGGCACTGATCGAACAGTCAAATTGCTCGAGTGGTTGCATGATTGTACGGTTCACTGCAACAGCGAAAACCGCTACCACTAAGGCAATCAAGCCACAGAAAATTGCAATGGCAGTTAGTGAGCTTTGTAGCGCAGCATTCGAGCTCTCTTTCATGTCACTGATCACGGCGTCAATATCATCGGTATAAAAACCCGTGCCGAGCATTAAATCCCATTGTGGAATAAAGATTGAGTAGCTGAGTTTTGGTAACGCAATGGACTGACCTGGCTTAGGAAAGTAGTAAGTGGTGAATTCCCCAATTTTTGAGTTCTTAATCAGGTCTTGGATTAGGTAATTGCCTTGTTTGTCTTGAAGGTCGTAGTAATTTTTACCAATGCCATCGGTACCTTGTCCGATGACGATTCTTACACCCTTAGAGCTGTAGCCAAAAATATAACCAGATTCACCATATTCTAGAGTTTTTAATGTGGGTAATGCTTCTTCAAGCGTGGCACCTTTTTCTAAGAAAGGAGATATCGAAGACTTAGCCATTTGCAGGTACGCTTTGAGTTCCTTTTCTTTCATCGCCATCATATTGCTACGCGTCGATTCTACTTGTTGTGCGGTTAGCTCAGTGCTCTTCATATACGTCACGCTCATCATCCCAATTGCCATTAGTAGCAAAGGGATAAAAGAGAGAATATAAAGGCGGTTTTTGATGGTGAGGGTCATTAGCACTTCCTATGTGATTGTCTCAGGCAATTTTCAACACATTATTAATGTGGTTTCGAAATGTAAACGGACTTGTTGTTGAATTGTTATCCTAAAACCTTTTTGTTTGATAAATATGATGGCGGTTAGGTTTTGAAGTGATAGGTGGTGCAACTAAGTACTTATCTGTAAAAAGAGCCGTTCGTTTCGATGCTTTTGAATTTGGCGCTGCTTTGGTAGAATGCGACGCTTTGTAGCACCCTGCTATGTCTATTCGTTAAGTGAGAAAGATTCATGAACAAAAGCCATGTGACTATTGGTTTAACTAACCCAAAGAGCCCGACAAACGTTGGCGCGGTTATGCGTGCGGCGGGTTGCTACCAAGTCGACGAAGTTAAATACACAGGGCAACGCTACGACAAGGCTGCAAAATTTCACACCGATACCAAGAGTGCAACGCGTACTATCCCGCTTACTGGTGTCGAGTCGTTTTTAGATAACCTTAATTCAGAAACTAAGATCGTATGTGTGGAGTTGGCTGAAGGTGCAACACCACTGCCACGTTTTAAACACCCAGAGAACGCTATCTATATCTTTGGGCCTGAAGATGGTTCTATTTCTCAAGATGTCGCTGACCGAGCTGACCATGTTGTTTATGTACCAACTGTTGGTTGCATGAATCTAGCAGCAACAGTGAATGTGCTACTTTATGATCGCCTTGCTAAGTCAGATGAAATGGACGAGAGCAACGAGCTGATCAAGAAAAGCCGCGATAACCGTAATCACCTGCAAGTGAAGCAGGGGTAGATATCGTTCTAATCGTGTCTGGTCTCTTAATATCCAATGCAGATTAAAGAAAACCCCTTATTCGTAGGAATAAGGGGTTTTTACTTGGTTGATCTCGGATCTTAGGTTTGGCTATTCAGCACATTTGGAAGCCATAATTTGCAGTGGTTGCCCCGCATCATCGAATTGTAAGCTCCATACATACTGCCCAGCATTCCGAATAGTGATAGCGGTATCTTGACCGTAACCACCTTTAATTAACGAGTTAAGCTGTCCTAACTTTAGGTTAAGCCCATCCGCTGTGAACTGAGGTGACCAAGCCTTGGATGCATATTGCATGCGATAACTGCCCGGTTTTTCAGTGGTGACGACTTGGTAAGTGTTGTCACCTTTATATTCAAACTCTCGTTGACCCACGTGTTTCCAACCTGAATCAGCAAAATTGCCAACCACATAAAGCGGGCTCGAAATAGGGCCTTCAGCTTTTATTGTTGGATTGTCACATTGAGCCATGAAGCCTTGTCCAACTTCATTTCCTGTCGCTAGTATCGCCGCAATTGGCCCTTTTTCACTTGGCTGTGTTATCGACAAGAAACGAGCTTCAAATGGGCTTAGAACGATAGAGTAGTGGCCATCAATAGCTGAGATTGATTGCTTGGATTCAATATCCGTCAGATCAGCTATGGAGCCGACTTTTTCTTTGGTTAGATTTATGGTTTGTTCTTTGTTGGTAACGTTCACTGCGTAGACAACAGCATCGCCTTCATAGGCTTTGTGATCGACATAGGCGACCTCATTGGCCATCAGGTTTGTACGTTTACCTTGTGATAGAGCGGGGTGCGTTTCTCTCAGTTTCATCAAGTTTGTCACGTATTGCTTTAAGTCTTTTTCGTGCGCATTGAGTTGGGCTGTGACACCTTCTACTTTACCGCTAGTACGGGCTACGTGATCATCACACAGACCATTTATAGCACAGTCATCAGTCCATACTTTGTCTGCAAAACCTTCTAGCTGATCGCCAATCTCGTCCCCATAGTAGGTCGTAATTGGGCCGGTATAAGCTGCTTGGAATGAAAATGCCGCTTTATAGCGCTGCCAATACTCTTTGTCTTGTGGAGAAGCGATATCACCGCGCTGTAATAAGTCACCAAAGCGCACAAGGTCATGGTTACCGATCATTAAATTTGGCTTTGCGTGGTCTGGGTATAACGAATGTAAAGACATGCCTTCTGCAAGCCACTCTCCACCTTTGTTCCCCACGCCAGCTTCGTTTACAGCAAAGGTTTCCGTCAGGCGGTAGCGCATCGGGAAATCAAACGCAGAACATAAGGCCGGTGCTTCATTTGAACCGTAGCCTGTTTCAATAATGCGGTTCTCACCTGCCCAAATTTCCGCGACCATATAACCCAGAGGGTTCACGGTTTTACCTTCGCTGTTTACGTATTCGACTTGAGAAGAAGCGGTGTCTACCGTTTCTCTGATTTGACTCCAAGCTTCTTTTGGCACTTGATAAGCTTGATCTAAGCGCCAACCATCAATTTTGAGTTCTTTGATCCAATACTCGGCAACTTCTTGATAGAAGGTTAGGCTCTCAGGGTATGAGACTGGATTATCCTCTCCTAGGGGCAGCTTACCTGTTGGTGACGGCACTACGTTTTTTTTGTGGTGGCCAAATACGCCATCAAAGAAGACATAAAGCCCTCGAGCATGCGCTTCTTCAACTAAGGTTTTAGCTTCTTCCATCGTGCCGAATCTCGGATCGATATTGAAATAATCGGTGGCAAAATAACCGGTTGCATCCAGTCTATCAGCCCAATGGTCTTGGTTTTCGATAGGCTCTGAATTAAAGATTGGGGTTAGCCAAATGCCGTTCATGCCAAGAGATTCAATGTAATCAAGTGAGTCGATAATACCTTGGATATCTCCGTTATGGTGACTGGTTCCATAGCCTGTCCCATGACCAATTGAGTCATCGCCACTGACAAAGCTTTCGACCATCACTTGATAGATCCTCAAGTCATTCACGTCGGCATTCGTATTCGTTTGGCATTGGTATGCTGTTGGTTCTTGAACTGATTCAGGTGCAGATTGGCAACCTGCAAGTAGGATGGCGGTAACGGCCAACGCGGTATTGGATAGAGAAAGTTTCACGTTAAGGTCCTTATTATTATGATTTAACTTATTATTCACCATCCTGATATTCTATAAATCCTCCGTTAAATAGTGGCAATAGGAGTAGACGGTAGGCTGAGAGACTGAGGTCACAATATGTGGCTAATTTCTTATACATATTATGATGAAGTGCTGATTTTTGAGTCGGAACGAGATTTGTACCGGAAGATATTTTTATGCGGTATGTAACCAGCCTTGTAGAGATTAAGTCATTCTTTGTTTCTAATGTTATCTATCCCGTAAGCAATCGGATATTATCTTGGGTTCATCATTAGATAATTGAAGGGTTAGATAACACCATGGAAGACAAGCAATTACTTGCCGCGCTGCAGCAACACCCTGTCCTCGATCTCTATCAGTTATTCCAAGAAGTTGGTCAAAACCGCTCTCTGTATGCATTACTAGAGAGGTTATCTTCCCTTAAAGAACACCACCAACTGAGCACTCGTCTTAGCCCTTTTAAGCCTCACATCGAAGGGTTGCTGGCTCAATTTGATAGCACTACACCGGACAGTGATATTCTCAAAGCGGTTGCTCTTCAGTCTGAGATTCAGCAACGAGGCCACAGTATGAGTCGTTACATCATGACATCGGACAATCACCGCCATTTTTCCCCAAATGCAGACTTAGTGATGTTTGGTGATTCGATCACCGAATGGGCACCTTGGGCGGATATTTTTCGGGATGTTTCGATGGTCAATCGCGGTCTCGCGGGTGATACCACAACAGGCATGTTGCGCCGCATTGATACCACGTTGAATGTGAATCCAAAGCTAGTGTGTTTTATGGCAGGGATAAACGATTTAGCGCAAGGTTATGATGTTGACCATATCTACCAGAACTACATTGATATACTTAAGGTGTGGCAAGAAAATGATATTCAGATTTTGGTGCAATCTACTCTTTATGTGGGCTCCAAACTGCAAGGTTTGAATCCGTCGGTTGAACTGCTCAATAGCAAAATAAGCGAGCACTGCACTCAGCAAGGCATTATGTTTTTAGATGTGAATTCAGCATTGTCACCTAATAAGCTTTTGTCGAATGAGTACTCGTGTGATGATCTGCATTTGAATGCTAAAGCTTACCAAACTTGGGCTCAGGTGCTTAAACCTGCGATAGCTGATCTACTAAAGTAGAGTCACGCAAACAAATAGATAAATAAGCAGCGAGTTAAACAGCTAGACCGATAAACAGCTTAGCTAATACAAGAAAAGCCAACCCCTAGATTTGTTTCGCGAACCATAAGGACATCAATGTGAACCTAAGACAGTTGGAAGTCTTTTACGCCATAATGCAAACCGGAACCGTATCTGGGGCAGCGCGCAGCTTGCATGTGTCGCAACCTAATGTGACTCGTATTCTGGCGCATACCGAGCAACAACTCGGGTTTGGATTGTTCGAGCGTGTCAAAGGTCGGTTGGTACCAACGGTTGAGGCGAAAACCTTGTTGCCAGAAGCGGAGAAGGTCTATCAACAACTGGGGCAGTTTCGCTCTCTGACCAACAAAGTGAAGCAAGGACATCAGCATTTACGTATTGGTGCACCACCGATACTGGCGACCAAATTGCTGACTCCGGTAATAGCCCAAATGTCTCGTGAACAAGAGCTCTCTTTTGAGTTGCTGACTGCAAACCGTGATGAACTGTGTGCTGGGCTGTTAAAGCATGAGCTTGATATTGCTATCGCGTTTGGGGACGAAACACCGCCTGCCATATTAAGTGAAACACTCTTAACTGAATCACTCAAGGTTCTGGTTCCTTCCCACACTGTTGAACAGTTACCGACGGAATTAACCCTTGATGATCTGATCAATTATCCCTTGCCAATCATCGGGCTTGATAGCCGCGATCCATTAGGCCTACTGTTACATCAAAGCCTTATTGCGCGAGATGAGCATTATCACCATCCGATATCTGTGCGTGGATATAGCGCGGCGGCGGAATTGGTGAAGCACCAAGCAGGCTTTGCGATTGTCGATCCGTGGACGGCAGAGCAGTATCAAAATGACGACTCGGTTTGTGTGCTTTCACTGCAGCCGGATATCCAATTTTCGGTCTCGATGCTTTGCGCAGAGCACACCCCTCAGTCGATTTCCGTTAAGCAATTTATCGTTTCATTGAAGAGCCACACTCACCCTATAACTTAAGGTTATAGGCTCGCCATAAATTGGTATTCGGCAGTTTCTAAGTTCTTAATTAAAGTAAACCCATACAAGGATTTATTAATTAGGAATACTCATGTCTATCGCTCAACCTTACCTTCTTTTTCTTGGGGATGTTACCGACCCACTTGCCGCAAAAACAGCTCGTGGTATTCACCAATGGCGACCAGAAATTTGCCTAGGTCAACTTCGTTTAACAGACGATACCGTTTCACTTGGCTTAACGGACATGACCTTGCAAGAGGCGCAAGCACAGGGCGCGAAAACGCTAGTGATTGGCACAGCAAACCCAGGTGGTGTTATTCCTGATTCTTGGCAGTCAACCATAATGGAAGCTGCAGAAATGGGATTTGAGATTGCATCTGGCATGCACCAGCGCTTGAGTGAATTTTCACCGCTTGCTGACATGCAACAGCGAGGATTGACTAAGCTTCATGATGTACGCCATTTTGATGGTGATCTAAAGGTTGGTAACGGCAAACCTCGTCAGGGTAAGCGCCTTCTTACGGTTGGAACAGATTGCTCAGTCGGCAAAATGTTCTCGGCGTTGGCGATTGAAAAATCGCTTAAACAAGCGGGAACGTCAGCTCAGTTTAAAGCGACAGGGCAGACGGGTATCTTGATTGAAGGTAGCGGGGTTTCGATTGATGCTGTGGTCGCGGATTTCATTTCTGGCGCGGTTGAAGCGATTAGCCCGGATTTTACTGACCACTATTGGGACATCATTGAAGGCCAAGGTTCGTTGTTCAATCCGTCTTTTGCAGGCGTGAGTTTAGGGTTATTGCATGGCGCACAAGCTGATGCTTTGGTGCTATGTCACGAAGTAGGGCGACCACATATTCGCAACCTTCCTCATGCGCAATTGCCAACGATTGAACAGACGATCGAAGCTAACTTGCAAGCCGCGCGATTGACGAATCCAGACGTGAAACTGGTTGGCATTTGTTTGAACACGTCGGCGATTAGCACTGAAGACGCTGAGACATTATGCCAAGAATGGACCACACTCTATCAAGTACCCGTGACGGACCCAGTACGTTTTGGTGTACAAAATATTACTGATCATTTGCGACATTCACTTTAACGATTTCATCATTTCTACGTTTCCATTTGTTAAAGCGAACATCAATCGAGTGAAATTATGAAGATTACAGCAGAACCCATTACTATCGCGATGCAAACGCCTTTTCGCATCTCTCGAGGCAGCCGAACTGAGTGTCACGTTGTTCGTGTCTACATTGAGCATGATGGCAAACAAGCTCAAGGCGAATGTACACCTTACCCACGATACGGCGAGTCATCGGAGTCTGTGTTAGCGCAAATTCAACAAGCGTCTAACGCCCTTGAAGCTATGTTTGCACGAGGCGTTACCGATCCCGCAGAGCTAAGAGATCATCTTCAGTCTTTATTGACCGGAGGGGCAGCGCGAAATGCGGTCGATTGTGCGCTTTGGGATTTTGAAGCGCAGCAAAACGAACAGACGTTTCCAAATAGCTTGTTTGAGTTACCTGCTCAAATCGTTACTGCAATGACAGTCTCCATTGGCACACCGGAAGCGATGGCGACACAAGCTCGAGATTATGTGGCGAATGGGGCGAAACTTCTAAAAGTGAAGCTTGATGGCGAGCAGGTAGTAGAGCGTGTTCGTGCAGTGCGAGAAGCGGCGCAGGATGTTCAGATTGTGCTGGATGCTAATGAAGCCTGGACAGGGTTGAATCTCGAAGAGTTGTTCAATCAACTTACTGAGTTTGATATCGCGATGATCGAGCAACCTTTGCCGCAACAACATGATGCGTCACTGGCACATATCAATCACCCGATCCCACTGTGTGCTGATGAAAGCTGTCATACCACTTCGCAACTTTCATCTTTGTTAGGCAAGTATGAAATGGTTAACATCAAGCTCGATAAAACGGGCGGTTTGACCGAAGCCTTGGTACTTGCTGAAGAAGCTCAAAGGCTCGGCTTTACTCTGATGTCGGGTTGTATGCTAGGCACCTCATTGGCGATGCGGGCAGCGCTGCCTATTGCGGTTCAATCTAAAATAGTCGACCTTGATGGCCCTGTGTTACTCGGGCAAGATGTTTCGCCAGCACTGACTTATCGAGATGGAATGATCATTCTTTAAGGTGAGTTAGCGTTCAGTATTGATGATGCAGGTTATAGGTAGGCACGCGAACTTCTGGACAGGAATGAGTTACAATCTTTACTAAATTCGCATGTAACGGATTATGTAGGGTATTAAAAGAATTGCCATGATGTAAAAATGCCAACTCAATAAGCAAGCTAGGTACGCAAACATCGAAGTCTAGGTAGTTGCTTCTTTAACAATAATCCTAATATACAAGCAAAGGCCAATTTCGCTATTCAAAGCTGCATCTTGAAGTTAAACGTGTATGTCACCAATTTAACCACTCTCTTAGAGAGTGGTTTTCTATTTGGCTAGTTACAACAATAAAATTACTTAGCTCCGAGTCATTCGTATGAAAGAGCTACCAACGACTTCGTGAATTAAAATTGATAGTTCATTTCTACGCGCTGATCACCGTCAAAGTAGTCTTGGTCTTGTGTCCAGTTCGCATAATAACGAAGATTCAATCTAGGTGTGAATTGGTAAGAAACGGTAAATTCATTGGTAAATATATGATTATCACCGCCAAAACCTTGCTCAACAAACGCATCAGAACCTGCAATTGAAGTCAGCCACATTGGATTGTAGTTAATCCAAATATTGTCTGTGACTGTGATTCGGCTGTACATTCCAACCACACCATATACGCCAGGAATCGTGTAGCCAATTGAACGGTCAATTTCATAGGTGCCTGATTCTGTATTAATGGCTTCGTCAAATTTACCATTCATGACGCGAGCTCCTAAACCTGCTAGAGGGTAGAGCTGAATAGGTCCCCACTTTGGCAGTGCTTGCATAAGGCTGTATGACGCATCAAGCTGTTCATGTTCAACGTTATAATTTAAATCGATTTGTTGACCACGGCCATTAGTCGTATCAACCGTGAAATTGCGAAAGCGTACGCTATCGATCGAATCGTCGCGCTGACTTGAACCAGCCCAACCTAATTGTTCACCGGCAATGCCTTTCAATTCAATTACATTC
Organism: Vibrio sp. 10N.286.46.A8; assembly: GCF_041470165.1. Classification (NCBI taxonomy): domain Bacteria; kingdom Pseudomonadati; phylum Pseudomonadota; class Gammaproteobacteria; order Vibrionales; family Vibrionaceae; genus Vibrio; species Vibrio sp. 10N.286.46.A8. The sequence continues at coordinate 47,530 of NZ_JBFRLX010000040.1, read as the reverse complement.
ATGCCCATGGATGTATCACTGCCAGTGTCGTAAGCCTGACCAATTTTTACATTCAATCCTTTGTCTGTTACCCCAAAACCCGCCTGAGTATATACCGCTAATGGGTCAGACATGTCTTGCACTTGGTCGTCAGAATCAACGGGCGCTTTTGAATCAGAAAGCACGTTGGAATCAGATCGCTGAGCAGTTGCTAAGGTTGATACTTCAGTTTGTTGAGCAAACGCGCTTGATGCAAAGCACAGTAATGCGATTGTTGTCATCGTCGTTATTTTGGTATCCATGTTACTTCTCTCTAAAATCTAGCCGCTCAAAAAAAGCGACTCCTTGCGGAGTCGCTGGGCTCATCAAAAACATTCATTAGTTTGGTAGTACAAGGTTGATATCATTCGCTTTGTTATGGTCAAACAAGCTAAAGAATGTCTCAACAGAATGGCTATCACCGTCAATATTGGCGTGGCTCACATCTCCTGAATGGAAGTAACCCAATATCTCTAGTTTGTTGCCGTTCAGCGTAGCGTCTGCATCAGGATCTTGCTGTAGAGAGAAGACAGCAATTTCATTTCGCACGGTATAGTTCGCTAGCTCTCCTGTATCCGATACAGTAATGTTGATTGATAACTCTTTTCCTTGAGCACGTTCAGCATTTAAGTTGACGCGTTCTGTCTCTAAAATCTTTGTTGTTGGTAAGACTTTAACGATAGCTGGGTTGGCAAAATCCCATGCTACTGAGCGATCTAATGAACCATCTAGCTCTCCCGCATTAGAGATGGCAAAACCTCTCCAGTAGATATTGGTTTGCTCGTAACCCCATTCACGTAATGCTTCTGCTTTTAACGTACGTGCTTCCATATTTTCTGGATCGGCATTATTGACATGCGTAAGAACCTCAGCGGCCCAACCGTAGTTTTCATCTTCGAACGCTTTCTCAGCGATATCGATTACATTGTCTTCGCCACCCATCGCATCGACGTAATCTTGTGCCATATTTTTCACACTTGGGCGCGCCAATTTGGTTGCATCGCCATCCCACCAACCAAGGTAACCGTTATAAATATTACGAACAGAGTGCGCAACAGTGCCGTAGTATTCACCAAGCCATGGGTCATTCGCTAAGTTAGCTGGAAGCGTCACTTTTTCAGCCAGCTCATCACGCTTGATTCCACGGTTAATGTGATAAATAGACTGGTCGTGCACGTATTGAATTGCATCACGATAGTTGGTAATGCGTTCATTAATGAAATCGTGACCCACCCAAGCTCGCATGTGTGAACCACTGTACGTATTCGATTTTTCAGCGTACTCCGACAAGGTATCGATACCTTGATACCACTTTTGAACGTCGCGGTATTTTGTGCCACGCAATGTATATAGGTTAGGGAACGTTTCGCCCTGAATGGTTTCGCTACCATGAACGTGTTTGAACTTCGGGAAATAGATATCTATTTCGTCGTCACCCGCATCACCGTAGGCACCAAACACTTCCATTTCTATGCCTGACACATTAATTTTTAACGGTTCGTCGTTGCTCACCAACACATTTGGCATGAAAAAAGAAACCGGGCCTGCGGTGAAGGTAGGGCCTAAGCCAAAGTGAGCAGGACGCCCTTTTTCACCTTGAGGCAGATACACACTCGCATAGGCAGTGCGTTGCGTTAGGATTTTTCCGGTCACGCCCACATCGTTCACAAGGTTGGGAATAAAGTTATCAGAAGCAATGATTTTAACCTCGCCAGATGCCACTTGCTCTTCTGTTACCCCCCATCCCGCGGAACCAAACGCGTGATCAGGGTGACGGTGAGTATAGATAACAGCTTTAACTGGAAGCTTAGAAAACTGGCTAAATGCCTCCATGGATTCTTTCGCGGCCGTATCATTTTCACCAGGGTCGACGATGATTAAACCATCGTCACCGACAGCAACAAGTGTTGATGCAAGTTGAAAGCCCGAGATTGAATACAGTTTTCCTGGGGCAATCTCTTGGATTTTTGGCGCCATTTGTTTGGCAAACTCAGTCATTGCAACAGGCATGTAGTCTGAGCTTTCTGTGAATGCTTTATTGTGCTCAGCATCTTCCCATACCACTTTTGCTAAATGACTTTGCACCGCTTCATTGGTGAAAAAAGAAGGATCAGAACTGCGAACTAAGTTTTGATCCATCGCGAGTGCTGAACTTGCAGTAGTCGTTAGAAGTGCGAAGCAAATTGATTGTGTTAAAAATTTAGAAGGTTTCATGGAGCATATCTCTCTTAAGCTTGGCGGGTGCGACCATTCGGCCCGTCGATGAGAGAGATATTAAATGTGGACTGTTAATTCATCGATAGCTTGAAACTTAAACAATAATTAAGCAAAGCTTAATTCATCAGTTCGGTATTTTTAACCAAAGCCTCTCGCAGCCATTGGTGCCCCGTATCATTACGCTGAGAATGATGCCAGGTCATATAGACAGGTACAGGCTCTGCTTTAAATGGTAATTCCAAAATCTGATATTTACCCGTTGATAAAACGTTGGTCGCTAACCTTCGTGAATTAACACATAACCAGTCTGTGCAGCCTGCTAATGCCAGCCCAGTTAAACCCGAACCCGTTTTGTAAGCGACTTTACGTTCTGCCAATGGTAGATGAGTGACGGAGTTGAGCGTGTAATTGTCCATTCGTTGAGTTTGCCACAGAACATGATACTCGTTGAAAAACTGCTCGACACTGATGCTGCCTTGAATCCTGGGGTGATCAAGACTCAATACCACAACAAGTTCTTCTTCAAACAGTTTTAAGTTGTGGTAACCGTGCTCATCCAATGGGACGGTCGACAAAATAAGATCCACTTTACGTTGTCGAAGATCATCTTGCCGAGCTTGTTCACTGATGTGTTCAATATCAGCTTCTATCTTGGTGTTTGGTGCAAACTCTGCTCGATACTTGGTTAAGCTGGGAACCACGAGAAGGTCGATATCTTTATGGCTCGAAATTCGAAAGGTCCGACGGCTCGTTAAAGCGTCGAAGTGCTTGCGCGATTTCGCCCCATTGAGCAATAAACTGAGCGGTTCTTGAACCTCGGCGTGCAGCTCAACGGCAAAGTTAGTGGGCGTAATGCCTCGACCTTTGCGAATGAAAAGCGGGTCATTGTATTGTTCTCTTAGGCGATTTAATGATTGGCTCACCGCAGGTGCAGAGATATCGAGTATTTCTGCCGCAAGATTCACACTGCGCGCTTTCATGACCACATCAAAGGTTTTCAGCAAATTAAGGTCCATCACTACGGCTCTAATAACGAGAATGATTAAGTAAAAATTAGCATTCAATGCCATTTATCGAAAGTATTCGTTACTTATTTATGTGTAAAATGCCTTCGAGTGATGGGAGTACCTATGGCATAGGCCGCGAGTGTTTATCATTTTGTCATTGTACGATAAGGCATTTTGGTATGGGGAAACTAGCTTTGTCAGAGGTTACAGTTGCAATATAGAGTGGCGAACAGTTGAAATGCATCACCTCACTTTGTATGGCTGACTATATATAAGTCTTCAGTCCCGCCAACTGGGTTGCTCTGATATAACGTTATTTCAAAAAGTATTCAGGGATCGACATATATTTATATAAAAGCTTCAATACAACTCCCATATTGAATAGGGTTTGATAAGACCGTTGTCCACAACCACTACACGGATTAGAAAAAGTAGTTCAAATACCTCCCCCTAAAGTGTGACGGATAAGTAAGCTAGCTTGGAATGGGGCAAAAATGAGCCAGCCGTGATTGACTGACTCAAGGGAAGCTCTCTCAGTTACTTGATCGGAATATAGATTTCGGTTTTCAAATTCTCAGGTTTAGTTCGTCTTGGGTCTCGATTCAGGTACACCTCAAAGCATGGTTGGTCTCGCAGTTCAAACCCACTGTCTGGTAGCCATTTCAAGAGTAAATAACGGTATGCTTCAGAGAGTTTCTCGTAAGTACCTTTGTGCAAGGCCTTGGCATATTTGCCACCCAAAATTGTCTTGCGATCGATACATCCATCCTATTTCGACATAGGTAGTGTCCTACACTGCGAGACTCCATGATTTTCCATTATTGCTAATTTGTCTGAAAGTTTAGATTCAAGACCGTTTTGCGAATGATAAGCCCAATACGATCAATCTCTATGATAAATGATCAGACTTTATTGGAAGTGCTCGAACTAAAATGCCCTCCGACAGGGATTGATAAAGTAATCACGTTTCTGTCGGTGAGGTCACTTTCTATTATCGCAAAACAGACAGCTCAAGCTTTATATAATAATTGTTATGATATCTTATGTGAAATGTTAATGATTACTCTTCGTTTAATAGTTTCACTAAAGCTATTAGAGGTGAGATTAAATAGGTAAACCACCTAACTGATTGAATCATTGACGGATCCTGTTGATTTTATGATGAGAAGAAGGTGGGGCGAGTGAGTAGTCATGTCTCCGAGGTGATAGAAAACAAAGACAGTTTTGAACGTCCGTTTACGATCAAAATCCCGCGTCGCAAGTGGTTTGGTTGGAAAGGTATTGAGCTGCGTTTGGTGTTGGCATTGGCTATGTTATCGATGACCACCATCTTCCTCTCAGTTGTCTCTAGCTTCACCTTTGACGATTTAAACCAACGCCTTGTTGAATTAAAAGAGAGTGAAATCCCCGCCTTAGATAACGCTGCACGCCTCAATGACATGGTGCGTGTGATTATCACGACCTCATCTCAGCTCAGTGACGCTGAATCTAATTTAGAGCGTAAGCAGGCGATGCTCAAAATTGAAGAGGCCATTTCAGTGATGAATAGCGTTATGGTTCAATTCCCTGATTATCACGCCTATTTTAAAGATCTTATCGCCCAGGTTAATAATAGTCTGAGCCTGTTGTATCAAAGTGAGATTGAGTCCGAACAACTCAATCAAGAACTTCGTAATTTGCTTGAAGGCTTTTATCCTCTATTGCAACAAGCCAGTGACTCACTCGATAGTTTGCCTGACCCAGCCAAAGATCAAATCCAATATACTCAGTTGAAATCTCTGCTTTATTATCAATTAGGCTTAGTAGAGAAGCTGTATAACGACTCAAGCTTTAATGAGCTCGATTACACCAGTTACCGTCTAGAACAAGTCGGGGAAGAGTGGTGGAAGCTCTGGGTCAGTGGTGATTTAAGAAGTGATTTTCCTGAGTTAGATCATCAACTCACAGTGATCTATAACCTTGCCTCAAGTGATAGCAGCTTGTATGGGATGAAAAACAAAGCGCTCGATCATCTCTATCAAGAGCAATACTTCCTGCAAAACAGCCGCGAGCATTTGAACCAATTAACCGTGCAGATCGAAAGCAACACTAGCAAGGTGAATAGCAATATTGACCAATCGATTCAGCTGGCGCAGCTGTCTTTACAATCGAACCAACAACTCTCTCTTTTTCTTTCTCTGTTTAGCGTGTTGGCTGCCGCTGCCATTTCATGGTTCTACGTGCGTAAGAGTATTTTAGAAAGGCTTTTACAGCTCAAAGACAACATGTTCGCGATTTCTACCGGCCATTTAGATACCGAGGTTTCCATTCGTGGCAAAGACGAAGTAACACAAATGGCTAAGTACCTAAAGGTATTCCAGACCACGGCTAAAGTTGTTAAGCAAACCAATCGTAAATTAGAGGCGGAGGTAGAAGAACGTACCTTAGCCGAAGCTAAACTACGAGTGACTCAAGATGAGTTGATCCAAGCAGGAAAACTGGCTGCATTGGGACAATTAAGTGTCGGGATCACGCACGAGATCAATCAACCTCTGACCGCAGTAAACAGTCACGTTCGAAGCGCGCAGCTTTGGTTAGGCAAGCAAAGGCCAGACAGGGCAGAAGAGAACCTAAAAAAGATCGAGATTTTGTTAGACAAAGTGGCTGCGATTACTCGTCACCTAAAGGCCTTCTCACGTAAGAGTGATGGCAAGATTGATAACGTTGAATTGAATAAGGTGATTGGTGATGCGATTGACCTGTTTGCAACTAGGCAAAGTAGAGTCTCGATTCAGTATTCGCCCCAAAGTAGCCAGACGGTTCGAGCTAACAGCATTCGCTTAGAACAGGTACTGGTGAATTTGATCAGCAATGCTCTGGATGCCATAGAACACAGAGAGCAACCAGAGCTCAGCATCTCTACTCAAGAGCATTCGAATACCATCCAGATTTTGGTGATGGACAACGGATTAGGCATACCTGAAGAGGACATTCCGCATCTGTTTGACCCATTTTATACCCGCAAGACAACAGGTAAGGGGCTTGGGCTCGGTTTGTCTATCGCATACAACATCATAAAAGACTTTGGCGGCTCGATTCACGTGGAATCAGTTGAACACCAAGGCACCACTTTTATCGTCACTCTACCGAAAGGTGTAGCCTCATGACTGCAGAAAAACACATAGTTCTTATCGATGATGAAATCGATGTCGTTGAAGCCGTGAGCGAAATGTTGGAGCTAGAAGGGTTTAGCGTCACTGCCTTTACCGACCCTAACCTTGGCCTTAAATCGCTCAAAGCAAACAGCCAGTCGGTTGTATTGTGTGATGTACGAATGCCACAGGTGGATGGGCTTACGTTACTGAGTTCAATTCAACATAGAGCCGCTAACGTCCCCGTATTGTTGATGAGTGGCCATGGCGATATTCCCATGGCGATAGAGGCAATGAAGCTAGGGGCGTTCGACTTTTTAGAAAAGCCACTGAATGCGAGTGAGTTGGTAGAGAAGCTCGATTTAGCGTTGGCACAGTCTCAGCACAATTGCCCAGCAGCTACAGACGGTGATGAGGAAGCTGAGTTACCGATTGAAACGGTGGTTATTGGCCAATCAAAAGCGATGGATACGATACGCAAGCAAGTGCTCGCACTGTCTCATACCGGTGTTGACACCATCATCAACGGCGAAACAGGAACGGGCAAAGAGGTGATTGCTCGCGCGTTGCATCAATTTAGCCGTCGTAAGGCGAAGCCCTTTGTCGCGATCAACTGTGGCGGCATGACAGAGAGCATTATCGAAAGTGAGTTGTTTGGTCATGAAGCGGGTTCGTTTACCAGTGCCAACAAGAAACGCATTGGCAAAATAGAACAAGCCAATGGCGGAACTCTGTTTCTTGATGAAATAGAAAGTATGCCAATTGCGGTGCAAATTAAACTGCTGCGCGTCATTCAAGAACGAATGATTGAGCGCGTTGGTGGTAACGAGTTAATCCCGGTCGATATTGTGGTGGTAGCCGCCAGCAAAGCCGATCTTGCGAGCTTGAGTGAAACGGGGGAGTTCAGAGCCGATCTCTTCTATCGTCTTAATATTGCTAGCTTAAACCTTCCCGCATTGCGTCAACGCAAAGAAGACATTCAGGTGTTGTTCCGCCATTTTGTGATTCAAGCGAGTCATAAATACAAGACGCGTCCGTCAACGATCTATCCCGAACAAATACAGCAGCTATGTCGACACGAATGGCCGGGTAACGTGCGTGAGCTGCGTAATGTCGCTGATCGTTTTGTGTTGGGTATCGTTGGTGATGGTTTCGATCTTCAATCACCAATTTGTGAAACGTCCGGAGAAGATTTCGCCTTTGAAAAACAGATGGAACAGTACGAAAGGAATGTATTGACGGAAGCGCTAATAGAAAGCGCAGGCAACATCAATGAGGTCTCAAGCAAGCTGAACCTGCCACGCAAAACGCTTTATCGAAAAATGAAGAAACACCAATTGGATAAAGAGAGCTTCAAGGCCTAACTGGTTCATTCATTCGCTTAATAAAAGCATAAGACAACAATGACCCATTTAACTTTTAGTCGAATGGTTAATCGTTTCAAGTGATTGTAATAAAAGGGCTTTAACATTTGGCATAAAGCGTGCAATCACTACGTTGTGGCATACGTTCACATGAGGTTATTCGGTGTTGAGTCAAAATATATATGACAGCTATCTATATATGACAGCTATCCAACACCGAATGATCGAATAAAGGAAGTTAGAAAAATAATTGCTTGTTGCAAGGAGATACAAACATGAAGCAAATACTGAAAGGTTCGATTGCTCTGATACTAGGCGTGAGCTCGATGACGGCATGGGCCGCAGCAGAATCAGCCGACTTAGGTCCTCGTCCCCTCTTTTTAGTGAACAATATGGATGAGAGCCCTTTGAAAACCAAGCTGTTGAGTTGCAGTGAAGGACCTTTTCATCGTAGTGATTTTTCTATTGGACATCGCGGAGCTGCGATGCAGTTTCCTGAGCACACCAAAGAATCCTACTTAGCGGCCATTCAAATGGGCGCAGGCGTCGTGGAGTGTGATGTGACTTTCACCAAAGACAAGGCGTTGGTATGTCGTCACTCGCAAAGTGATCTGCACACCACAACCGATGTTTTGGCGCATCCAGATCTCGCTAAGAAGTGTTCAACACCGTTCACGCCAGCCAACCCGGCGACAGGCGAAGATGCGCAGGTTGAGTGTCGTACCTCTGATTTCACGCTGGCTGAGTTTAAGACGCTCAAAGGTAAAATGGATGGTGCGAACCCAAAAGCAACCACGGTTGAAGAGTACATGAATGGCACACCTGGTTGGAGAACCGATCTTTACAGCCAAAGTGGCACACTGATGACGCACGCAGAAAGTGCAGCACTGTTTAAAGAGCACGGCGTGAAAGTGACTCCTGAATTGAAATCAGCCGCGGTAGATATGCCTTTCAATGGATTTAGCCAAGAGATGTATGCGCAGAAGTTGGTGGATGAACTGAAAGAAGCGGGTTTCAAGCCTTCTGAGACTTACCTCCAGTCATTCAACTTGGATGATGTGAAGTATTGGATCAATGAAACGCCGAAGTTCGGCAAACAAGCGGTTTATCTTGATGACCGTGTTTATGAGCAAGCGGACTTTGTCGCGTCTGTTGAAAACATGAAAGAGCTACACGATGCGGGCGTGAATATCATCGCACCACCTCTGTTTGCTTTGGTTGAACTTGATAAGAACAACGAATTAGTGGCGTCTAACTACGCGAAACTGGCTAAGGATGCAGACCTCGACATTATCGCATGGACACTGGAACGTTCTGGCCCGCTAGCGCAAGGCGGTGGTTGGTATTACAAGAGCGTGAAAGATGGCATCAACAATGATGGCGATATGATGAAAATGCTTGATGTGTTGGCACAAGATGTTGGTGTGATGGGCGTATTCAGCGATTGGCCTGCAACGGTAACTTATTACGCTAACTGCATGGACAGCGACGCATAGGCGATTCTGAGAGCGCTTAGCCAAAGAATAATAAGAGAAAAAGCAGTGAACCAAAGGGCCTTCGGGCTCTTTTTTTACCACCGAAATTGACGGGACATAAATGACCCAAATAGACACTTCTTGGTTGGACAGTAATGACACAAAAGTAATTTTCCAATTTAGGGTTGGTTTTAAGTTATTGAAATTAAAGAAGTTGAAAGGTGGCACAAAGGCTGCAATAGCGAAGGTGACTTTCAACAATAAGTAAAAGTAAGGTTTGAATATGAAAATCAGTGTTAAAGGACTGTTAATCGCTAGCTCATTACTACTTCCTTCAATGGCTATGGCAAGCGACTGCTCTAGCCGTGGTGTGTTAGACGATCGATACTGTGATGAAAACCAAGATTTGGTGGCCGATTCACCAAAGAACCCAGATGAGTGGAACGACCCAAGTACGCTTGTGTTTACTTATACGCCAGTAGAAGACCCTGCGTTGTACAAAGATGCGTTTGCGGATTTCCAAGCTCACCTAAGTAAAATTACGGGTAAGCGAGTGATTTACTACACAGTTCACTCGAACTCTGCACAAGTAGAAGCGATGCGTTCTGGTCGACTGCATGTTGCTGGTTTTTCTACGGGCCCAACAGGCTACGCAGTTAACCTCGCGGGTTACGTTCCAATCGCTGTGAAGGGCGATGAGTCTGGCTTCCAAGGCTACAACTTAATCACGATTGTGCGTAAAGACAGCGGCATTAACAAAATGTCTGATTTGAAAGGTAAAAAGGTTGCACACACTTCTGCATCTTCCAACTCTGGCAACCTAGCTCCACGTGCGTTATTCCCAGCGAAAGGCCTAGTGCCAGATGAAGATTACAAAGTGCTTTACTCAGGTAAGCATGACCAATCGATTCTAGGTGTCTTCAACGGAGACTATGATGCGGCACCTGTGGCATCTGACGTTTATGACCGCATGGTCGCAGCAGGTCGTGTCGACGATTCTGAACTGAAGATCATCTACCGTAGCCCACGCTTCCCAACGTCTGCGTTTGGCTATGCTTACAACCTAAAACCAGAGCTAGTTGAGAAGATCAACGAGGCTTTCTTTAGCTACCGCTTTACACCAGAAATGAGCGCATCGTTTAAAGGTGCCGACCGTTTCTCTCCAATCAGCTACAAAGAAGAGTGGGATGTAATTCGTGATATCGCTCATGCGACAGGTACGGCTTACACCAAAACTGGCTTGAAGAAATTGGCTGAAAAAGATGCGGCTAAACGCGCAAAGAAAAAAGCCGCTGAGCTAGCAAAACAAGCAAACAACGGCTAGTTCTTAGCTCTGTTGGAAGGATAAGTTTTAGAAAGACTTAGCCCTTTAAAAACACCTACTTCAACTAAATATCTATGCCCTCGCGGGTAGGGCATAGATCATTCGAAAATTCGCACAAGGAAATGCAGTATGGCCGTAGCAAGCTATGAAGGAATAAAGATAAACAACCTTTTCCACGAATACGTGGCAGGCAAGCCAATCCTTAAAGGCATTAATATTGATATCGATGAGCCAGGTATCATCGCGATCATTGGTCCATCTGGTACCGGTAAAAGTACGCTTCTGCGCTGTATCAACCGACTCAACGATCCAAGCCAAGGTGAGATCATATTTGATGGCGCAGACCTGACTCAACTAAAAGGCCAAGCGCTACGTAAACAGCGTCGACATATCGGTATGGTGTTTCAAGAATATAACCTCGTGGAACGTTTAACGGTTATCGAGAACGTGTTGAGTGGCCGTTTGGGTTACATGACTGCTTGGAATGCATGGCGTCGTAACTACTCTGCGCAAGACCTCGCCAAAGCGTTCGAGTTACTTGAATTTGTTGGCCTACAAGACTTTGCTAACCAACGTGCCGACAGTTTATCGGGCGGCCAAAGACAGCGTGTCGGTATCGCTCGCGCAGTCATGCAAGACCCATATATCTTATTGGCGGATGAACCGACGTCATCACTCGACCCAAAAACCGCGGTAGAGATCATGGAGTTGATGGAGACATTCGCAGAACAGAAAACCATCCCAGTGTTGGTGAATATCCACGATGTGAACTTAGCCAAGCGTTATGCCAAGCGCATCATCGGCATGTGTAACGGTAAAGTGCATTATGACGGTAGCCCTGAAGGGATCTCAGAAGAAGACCTAAAAATCATTTATGGGGGTGAGTCATGGCTGGATTAAACCCAAGCTCGTCGCCAAGCATACCGTCAAACCAGTCGCCAGCGAAGCATGAAAACCCGTTCAAAACCTCATGGACTAACCGTGCAATTATCGCTGCAATCATTGGCTACCTGTTTTACAGCTTTTCGACGTTAGGGCTGACCTTTGAGCGTTTGGTCATCGGTTTTGGTGAAAGTGAGCGGTTACTATCAAGAATGTTCCCGCCAGATTTCTCGCGTACTAATCTACTGCTAAGTGGCTTAGCCGAGAGCTTACAGATAGCGATCATTTCGAGTTTCTTCGGCATCATCATCTCATTGTTTCTTGGCTTACTTGCCGCAAGAAACATGATGCCTTCGATTGTATCGACACCTATTCGTGGCTTCATCGCACTGTGTCGCTCTTTCCACCCAGTGATCATTGCCATTCTATTTGTGAAAGCGGTGGGTTTCGGTGCCCTTGCTGGGATCCTGACTTTGGTATTCGCATCGATTGGTTTTATTGCCAAGCTTTTCGCTGAAGCCATTGAAGAGATCTCTTTTAAACCGGTTGAAGCGATTAAAGCAACGGGGGCGAGCTTTGTCAGCGTCATTCTGTACGCGGTTATGCCACAGGTATTTACTCGTTTCATTGGCTTTGCTAGCTACCAATTGGACTCAAACTTACGTAACTCAACCATGGTTGGCATCGTGGGTGCGGGTGGTCTTGGCGGTACGCTTTTCTCAGCATTCCAACGTTTTGATTACGACTTCGTTGCCGCTATTTTGATCACCATTATCGCATTGATTCTTGTGGGTGAATTTCTTTCCAACATTGTTAGGAGAATCTTCTAATGACAACTGCATCTATCGATAAAGAGTGGCAGCGCTTTACACCAAACGAACGCGTGGCTCGATTTGCCGTTTACCTTAGCTTAGTGTGTGCGATTGTTTGGTCTTGGCAAACCGTTGAAGTGATTCCTGAGTTCCTATACGACGCGCCAGCCCAGTTTGCCGACATGTTCGAGCGTATGGTACCAATGGACTACGCGTTCTATCCTGAGTCGATTCACGCAGCGATGATTGAGACACTGCACATCGCGACGTTAGGTACCTTGTTTACCTTGGTATTTGCTATCCCTTTGGCGCTGATGAACGCGCCAAATATCACTCCGAATAAAGCTTTGAATTGGATTGCTCAATTCTTTCTCGTGTCTTCACGCTCTGTGAACTCATTGGTTTGGGCATTGCTGTTCATCGCACTTTTTGGCCCCGGTGTTCTCGCAGGCATTATGGCAATTGCTATTCGTAGTATCGGCTTTGTAGGGAAGCTGTTCGCGGAAGCAATCGCTGAAGTGAACATGGGGCCTATTGAAGCTTTACGCGCGACAGGCGCTTCTTGGATGAGCGTTTTACTTAAAGGTTATTGGCCACAAGTAATGCCAGCGTTCTATTCCATCGTGCTGTTCCGTTGGGACATCAATGTACGTGAATCTGCGGTATTGGGGTTAGTGGGCGCTGGTGGTATTGGCGTGGTGCTAAACGATGCGCAAAACCTTTTTGAGTGGCAGAAAGTATCAATGGTGTTGGTGAGTATCTTCGCAGTGGTTATCGTTGCAGAAGCAGTGGTGATCCACATCCGTAACAAACTCATATAAACATATGGTGCAATGCAGCGTGTTTTGTGTGATGTGTCAAAGTTAAGAGCTTATCTAGCATTTTGAAGCTCAAACGACCCTAGGTACTTCGGTCTACCTAGCGGTCGTTTTTTTATGTCTATTGAGTGACCTAAGACCTTGTTAGAAGTAGAAGGGCGTGACTCGTTTTAAGTGTCTAGCTTTTAACTGCCAGCAGCGCATCCACAAATTCTGCAAACCCATAGCCACCCGGCTGCGACATCACCTTACTTGGATGATGATCTAACTTATCCCAATAATGCTTGATGTTTGCCACGCCAACGGTGAGTGGCAGTGATTCGAACATCTGTTGATCGTTCATTGAATCGCCGACATAGCAGGCCTGATTTTGGATTTTCTCAAGCGATAAGCCTTTATCAGCCAGGAAACGGTGCACGGCGTTTTTCTTTGAGTGTTCGCCATACCAAGCATTGATATGAATCGAACTTGCCGTCGCGTGTGCGCCTAAAGCGTGTATTCTTTCGAGTACCGCTTGAACAGTTTCAGGATCAACAGGCTTACGGTTTTGGCCGATATCAATCGCGACCTCACACAAGCGGTAAGATTGATCCAAAGTTAGCGAGAGGTCGGGGTAACTCAACAAGATCGCTTCAACTTCTTGTTTTAGCTTTGCTTGGTTCTGACGCACTTGTTCTAGCGGTGTTTCAGATGAGAGTTGTAATGCACCATCTTGCTTCTCTAGTAAGAAGGCGCCGTTCTCTCCTAGCACTGCATCGACAGGCCAAAGCTGCGCAATATGGTCACACCAACCAGCACAGGCTCCCGTTACAGCGACCACTTTGATTCCATTGTCTCTTAGCTTTTGTAACGCAATCAAGGTTTCAGGAGGGAGTGAGCCTTGCCAAGTGAGCGTGTCATCGACGTCGGTTAATACCCAGTTGATGTGTTGCCAGTCATTACCTAGTTGGTGTTCCATCTAAAAACTCACTATTCCATTGATTGTGTTGCTTAGAGTGAGCAGTTCGTCGTTAAACGTCTACACTCAGTGTTGCTAATTAATGCTGAGCTGTGTTTAGAAAACACAATGCTTAGCAAAGTCACCGGCTTCATTGGCAGTCCAGTCGCCTTTCGGTTTCTCTTTCATATCAGTACACCAAGCTTCACTGCCCACTTCTGTACAGGCCATAAGTTGAGTCGCGAGAAATAGAATTAATGCAATTTTTTTCATAATAAACATTCCTTTCTTGTTTAAATTCTTGCTTATAACTGTATCAAATACTACTAGGGATTGTTATAGCAGTCAGTGACATAAGTTGGTCAAAAAGATCTAGGATTGGGCTGTGTTTTAAGGTTGGAAGCGAACGCGTGTTAGACAGTCGCGATACAAAATTAAAGTGATTAATAGGTTGATTGATAAATGGATTGAGGTGTAGATCGAAAAAGCCAGCAACGCATGCTGGCTTTGGAATTCTTGTGCGCTTCTATTCGTCAGTGCGCTTTAACTATTAGTCGAGTTATACCAGTTTCATCTCTTGGATGATGTCTGAAGCAATTTCTGGCTTCGTGCTCGTTGGTTTCTCGTGTAAGTCTGATTTCAATTGTCCCTTACGGTTACTTAGGCCTGCTTCAAGTTTCTTGAGTGCTGAAGCGATAGCTGGATACATAACGTCATCTGTAGCTTTTGCGTTTACACGTACACCTTCGTAGTTGGTGAACACTTCAACCTGGTGTTGACCATGTTCTTTTGTGATGATGATGTCGCAGCTGATCAGTGATGGGAAATGGTTAGATATCTTCTCGAATTTACCTTCGATGTCTTTGCGTGACTCGTCGTTAATTGATACATGATGTGTTTGAACATTTATTTTCATAAATCATACCTTTCCAATGACTGTGTCATTTAAACGTAGCAAACATCGGTTAGTTTAACCAACTGCGATATAGCACATGTGTGATTCACTTCAGTGTTATCAAATAATCTCCCTTTACTCCCTTGAAAGTCCGAAGAACTGATCGCATATTATGTTTCGTGTTTTCAATACATGTTCAAAAATACCTCACTCGCGAAGCATTCCTCTAATCTACCTTGCCAGCCTAGGTTTTATCGCCTTAACCAAACGTCAGCTCAAATACTTATTCTAGTTTAAGTTTTATAAATCATTGCTAGTTTGATGCCGATATTGCTTTCTTATTAAATCACTGCAGTTGATATAAAAAGTATGGTTTATATAAAAAAGCAAAGCTCCGTGAATGCGACTATTGAATAAGGCAACTCTTGGTTGCCTTTATAGCGCCATCTGGTTTTAGCAATAGCTATTCTTCAAATTGGTAAGAAGAGGGCACCACAATGACGCCTTGTTTCGATATGTGAAAGCGTTTAGCGTCGGCAAGGTTATCAATACCGATTTGGGTGCCATCTGGCACTTTGACGTTCTTATCTATGATGCAGTTTTGTATGTGGCAATTTTTCCCAATCTCAACATCTTCAAACAGAATACTATCAATCACAATCGCGGCATTACTGACTTTCACTTTAGGAAAGAAGATAGAGTTTTGCGCAGAGCCGCCTTCGATCACTACGCCATTCGCTATCATCGAGTTGATGAATATTCCTTGGTTTCCTTCTACAGAAGCAATGGTGCGTGCAGGTGGCAGTTGTGGCTCGTAGGTGCGAATTGCCCAATCTGGTTGGTATAAATCTATAGGTGAGGCTGGCTTTAACAGATCCATATTAGACTGGTAGTAAGAGTCGATGGTACCCACATCTCTCCAGTACGCATCTTGGGTCACTCGGCCTTCTTCGTCGCCAAACTTATACGCGTAAACACTGTTGTTGCCGACCAATTTAGGAATAATGTCTTTACCGAAATCATGGCTTGAATTCGGATCTTCGGCATCCGCCAGTAGTGCTTGAGTCAGAACTTCCTTATCAAAGATGTAAATCCCCATTGAAGCCATGCTTCGGGTCGGTCTACCGGGCACGCTGGCGGGGTAGCGTGGCTTTTCGGTAAAGTTATTGATCTCTAGAGATTCATCTATCTCCATCACACCAAATTCTTTGGCTTCATCAATTGAAACCTCCATGCACGCTACGGTTAGATCGGCCTCGTTCTTTTTATGTTGCTTGAGCATTGGCGCGTAATCCATGCGATAGATATGGTCGCCTGATAACACCACTACATGCTTAGCTTCGCTACGAGAAAGCAGATACAAGTTTTGATAAATTGCATCGGCAGTACCGCTATACCAACTATCACCTGTACGCATTTGTGGGGGGACATTGGTGATGTATTCGCCGAGCTCGGGGTTAAGCACCGACCAACCATCTCTTAAATGTTTTTGTAAAGAGTGAGACTTGTACTGAGTCAGCACCAAAATTTGGCGCAGCCCAGAGTGTAAGCAGTTCGCGAGCGTGAAATCGATGATTCGATATTTACCGCCAAAAGGTACCGCAGGTTTTGCACGGTTATCGGTAAGGGGAGAAAGCCGAGAGCCAACACCGCCGGCCAGAACGATTGTAAGAGTGTCTTGCATGGTCAGAACCTCAATGTATTTATGATTATGAACATAGACTTGCAAGCGCTAAGCCAAATGTAACCCATTGAATATTAAACGAGATGAGAATGAATTTTGCGAGATTGCACCAAGTTGATGCGTACGAGGTGTTGGCTTGCTCTATTTTGATCCAAACAGATCCGGGCAAGGTGAATGGGTTAAATTAACAAAATGACGCACGGGAAAGCTGCATTACAAAATTGTCAATAAAATGAAGCAATAAAGTGATCAA
Organism: Vibrio sp. 10N.286.46.A8; assembly: GCF_041470165.1. Taxonomy (NCBI): domain Bacteria; kingdom Pseudomonadati; phylum Pseudomonadota; class Gammaproteobacteria; order Vibrionales; family Vibrionaceae; genus Vibrio; species Vibrio sp. 10N.286.46.A8. The sequence goes on along the minus strand of NZ_JBFRLX010000040.1, from coordinate 30,713 downwards.
GTCGATGCAAATTTACATAAGTTCTCACAAGTTTTCACAAATTGATTTCCATCAATAAAGTAGGGTTATTATATGCTACCTTGCACGCAAAATAAGAAATGATTACTCATTCACCAATAACGATTAAGCCCTCAAAAGGAAATTATAATGAAAAAAACAGTATGTGGTATTGCGGTTGTTGCGGCTCTTATGTCAACTAGTGCTTTTGCTCATAAAGAAGGTGATTTCATCATCCGTGCTGGTGCCGCAATAGTGTCTCCTAACGATAGCAGTGGAGATGTTTTGGAGACATCGGGTTCAAAATTTGGTGTGGATTCAAACACCCAACTTGGATTGACATTTGGCTACATGTTTACAGACAACATCAGTCTTGAGATTCTTGCAGCGACGCCGTTCTCCCATACAATTTCTACAAACCATGGTGGTTTAGGTGATATCGCCGAGACAAAACACTTACCACCAACGTTGATGGTTCAGTACTACTTCGGCGAAGCAAACAGCAAGTTCCGTCCTTACGTAGGTGCTGGTATTAACTACACCGTATTCTTTGACGAAGAGCTTAATGGTGCGGCTAAAGATGCTGGTTTAAGTGACTTGTCCCTTGATGATTCGTGGGGACTGGCTGCGAATGTTGGTATGGATTACATGATCAACGACGACTGGTTTTTAAACGCATCCGTCTGGTACGCAGACATCGATACTACAGCCAAGTACAAGGCTGGTGGGAAACAGTACTCAACTGACGTTGATATTGATCCATGGGTATTCATGATCGGTGGTGGTTACAACTTCTAATCAACATCTTTAGTTTGTTAAAAGCGCTCAAGCTCCAGCCAGCTTGGGCGCTTTTTTCTTTTGATCAACAACGTCACAAACAACGCAAGCAAATCATGCATGAGTAAAAATTGATGTGGCGATTGCAATCATCGTTACCACCAAAACGAAAGCGCCACTACTTGTTAAGTAGTGGCGTTTTTTAGTTCATCGCTTATTTAGTAGCGATAGCAAAGGCCTATGGCTGTTGCTTAGTTGGTGCTAGAGCAATCTCACGGATACATACATTCTGTGGTTGTTGGTAAGCGTACGATACCGCGCGAGCAATATCGTCAGCAGCCAGTACGCCGCCCATGTCTTCTTTCCAAGAATCGTAACCGTCTTTGATTTCTTGAGATGTAGTGTGAGACAGAAGTTCAGTCTCTACAGCACCCGGTGCGATAGTGGTAACACGAACATTTGAAGCCGCCACTTCTTCACGAACGTTCTCAGAAATAGCGTGTACCGCGAATTTAGTACCACAGTAAGCAGCGTGGCTTGGGAATGTTTTCTTACCCGCGATTGAGCTGATGTTGATGATAGTACCTGTATTGCGTTCCATCATAGGAGCAAGTACAGACTGCATGCCGTTTAGAAGGCCAATCACGTTCACGTCGAACATTGTCTTCCACTCTTGAGCGTCTTGAGTATCGATTTGACCAAGAAGCATTGCACCAGCGTTGTTGATAAGCGCGTCTACAGGGCCAAATTTCGCTTCACCTTGTGCGATTGCTGCATCAAAAGACGCTTTGTCTGTTACGTCTACTTTTACTGACAGTGAGTTTGGTAGGTTCAGCGCTTCAAGGCGGTCAACACGACGAGCTAAAAGTAGCAGAGGGTGACCTTCATCGCTTAGACGACGAGCGATTGCTTCACCAATACCAGAGCTTGCACCTGTAATTACGATTAGTTTTTTCATTTTATTTCCTCTGTACTTTTATTGCGTCGGTTGGCTACGACGTGTTGTTTAAGTGCATTCGAATCAAGTGCTTGTTGCCTTGCTTCGTTGCGATGGAGGTATATTAAGGAAAATAGCATTGTTGATATATAGCGCTTTACTTGAAACACTGTTGCTGTGATGCAACAATAAAGGTGTTCACTTTATAGCTTTATAGCGTCATAACTCTATAGCTTCATCACTTCTAAATTTCACAAGTAAGCTGGCGACCATGCTCAATCAAATTAACCTATCTGATATTCGTTCTTTCGTGCTTATCGCTCGTTTAGGTAACTTCACCAAAGCGGCGGAGGAGCTTGATGTGTCTCGTTCCCACGTATCACGCCAAGTGAGTAGCTTAGAAAAGCAGATGGGCGTGACGTTGTTTATCCGCACCACTCGAACTTTAAGACTGACGCATGCAGGGCAAGATCTGTACGCGAGATGTGAACAAGCCTTAGATAATATAGACCAAGCTCTGATTGCTGCTGTGGACGATGTCGAAGAAGTACGTGGCGACATAAAAGTAAACTGTGTCGGGGGTTATCTTGGTGAAGTGATCATCGCGGATCTGGTCAATGAGTTTATGCAGCTCTACCCAGACATCAGTATTAGCCTTGATTTTAGTAGCAACCGAGTGGATCTGATTGAAGATGCTTTCGATATCGCTTTTCGCATGGGAAGCTTAGAAGACGCGGGCTTTATCGCAAGAAAGCTTTTGGACATTGAGATGGGAACACTCGCGAGTCCTGAGTATTTCGCTCGCAAAGGAAAGCCAAATCACCCTAAAGATCTAATCCATCATGATTGCTTAACGGGGTCAGTGCGTAAGTGGAGTTTTCAAGCGTTGGATGACACCAAGAAAACGGTCGATGTGCATGTGACGGGCAGGCTGCAATGTAAAAATGGCCGAGTGTTGGTACAGGGGGCGAAATCAGGCAACGGAATTATTCGTGTGCCAACCATCTATTGTTTACAAGAACTCAATGACGGACAACTAGAGCAGGTGTTTGATGAGTGGGTGGTGCCTAAAGTGGACTTTTCAGCGATCTACCATCGAGACCGCTATCAACCAAGTCGAATTCGAACCTTCATTGATTTCGTAAAAGATCGCTTTGAGCGAATGCCAGTCAGCTAAATGGCGCGGCCTACCTTCCTCTTTCTTTTCGCAATAGTTGGACTGGCTTGGGCTTACATCTCGTCGATTTCGTTTTGTAGGTTTTCCAGCTGGTCTAGAATCAACAAGAACTTCTCGCCGAACGGCGTCACTTGGTACTCAACTCTTGGTGGCAGTTCGTTGAACATTTGCTTATCTAAAATCCCGAATTCTACATTTCGCTTCAAACATTCATTCAACACCTTGGTCGATAACCCTTCTACTGAGCGCACCATTTCACCGGGGCGATTAATGCCATTTGCCAATAATTGGTAAACCGTTAGCGACCATTTACAGCCATAGATGGTTTCGACCATGCGAGCTGAACGCTCTGGTGCTGATTTTCTTGAAAAAAAGTTTTCCTGATTTTTCATAAAGATGTACCAATAAGTACCTACCTAACCGATTTGTACTTACTATTCATAGTGTTAGTTCAAAGCCTAAGATTACCACGTTCACATGACTTAGGAGATAACAAAATGAACTTCACTAAAAATGGTATTGCAGTAGTAATCGGTGGCACAAGTGGTATGGGCTTTGAAACAGCGAAGCAGTTAGTTGCTCAAAACATCCATGTGTTGGTGGTCGGCAATAACCCAGCTAAGTTAGATAAAGCGGTGTCAGAACTTCAATCACTAGGCCACGCCTCTGGTTGGCAAGCTAACCTTTATGATGATGCAAGTGTATCGAATCTTATTGCGCATCTAGAGTCACTTGAAGAGGGTATTGGTTACCTTGTTAATGCGGCTGGCTATTTCAACCCTAAAGCGTTTATTGAGCATCAAGAGTCTGATTACGAGCAATACATGCAGCTCAACAAAGCAACTTTCTTTATCACTCAAGCTGTCAGCAAGTTGATGATCAAAAACGGTGGCGGAAACGTGGTAAACGTGGGCTCTATGTGGGCTAAACAAGCGATAAAAGCGACGCCATCTTCTGCCTATTCAATGGCTAAAGCTGGCTTGCACGCATTAACACAGCACATGGCAATGGAACTGGCTGAACATAATATTCGTGTGAATGCGGTTTCTCCGGCTGTGGTTAAAACACCGATTTACGAATCTTTCATTAAACCTGAAGAAGTGGATCAAGCGCTAGAAGGCTTCAACGCATTCCATCCGATTGGTCGAGTAGGTTTGCCGAAAGACATCGCAAACAGCATCTCTTTCCTATTGTCTGACAGTGCCGATTGGGTAACGGGTGCAATCTGGGATGTTGATGGTGGCGTGATCGCTGGCCGCAATTAATCAGGATTCTTTTTAGGTGGCTGTCGCGCAGGCAAAATAGCAGCGAGATGGCCTCCTTGATGAGTATTCGCGTAGAATAAAAGCTAGAAAGATAATAAGAATAATTAAAACGATAACAAGAGTAAGGTCGCCATTATGTTCAACATGGACTTTTCAAAGAAACTGGTTATTGAAACCGAATCATTAGATTGGATTGCAAGCCCTGCTAAAGGGGTGTGGCGCAAGCCGTTAGAAAGAGAAGAGAAAGAATCGGGTCACACGACTAGCGTGGTGAAATACGACCCTCAATCTTCATTCTCCGAACACCCACATCCGCAAGGAGAAGAGATCTTCGTATTAGAGGGTGTATTTTCTGATGAAACTGGAGATTTCCCTGCGGGCACTTATATCCGTAATCCCCCGGGCAGTGCGCATTCTCCATCGAGTAAAGATGGCTGCACGATCTTGGTTAAGCTCAACCAGTTTGACGCGAGAGACTTAACTCAAGTTCGAATCAATACGCTAGAAACGGAGTGGCTTCCGGGCATTGGTGGCTTACAAGTCATGCCACTGCATGAGTTCGAGCACGAACATGTCGCTTTAGTGAAGTGGCCTGTTGGCGAACGTTTTCAGCCGCACCGTCACTTTGGTGGAGAAGAGATCTTCGTGTTGACTGGCACTTTCAAAGATGAACACGGCGTGTACCCGAAACATACTTGGATGCGTAGCCCTCACATGAGCGAGCATTTCCCTTATGTGGAAGAAGAGACGGTTATCCTAGTGAAAACGGGTCACTTGCCATTGGATTAAAGGAATGCTCAATATAAATATGAGAAAGCCGCATTGTTTTGAACAAGCGGCTTTTTTAGTTTTTATATGAATTGACTAGTAAGCGACACCAATACGTTGGCGCGGGAACTTGCCAGCTTCGAGCTCATCAATCATCGCGATAGCGTAATCGCTGACTGAAATTTTGCTGTTGCCATCTTCGTCGGTGAGCAGCTGGTCGCCACCAGTACGGTAGGTCGATAGTTTCTCACCCGGGAATATTTCTGCTGCAGGGCTAACAAACGTCCAGTTCACTTCGCTGTTCGATTGCTTGAACACTTCAAGAGCTTCACCCTGTGCTAGCGCTTCATTTTTATAATCCGCAGGGAAGTCCGGAACGGTCACTAGCGGTACGTTTGGCGCCACTTCTAGTGAGCCTGCACCACCAACCCAAAGTAGGCGCTCGATACCAATGCTCGGTAATGTTGCCAGCAATTTAGCCGCAGTATTTTTTACGATTTCGTGATTACCCAGAGCACGTCCGCCAATCGAAGTAATTACTGTATCAACGCCGGATAGTGCGTTTGCTAGACTAGCGGCTTCATCTTGTAAATCAAATGAACGAACTTCAATGCCCTTGGTTTCCACGCGGTCTGCATCTCTTACAACAGCAACTACGTCGTGACCACGAGATTGAGCTTCTTGAGCGATGTGACTACCAATCCAGCCTGATGCGCCTAATACTGCAATTTTCATAATGTCTCTCCAATTATCTAATTTATTGAGTCTGTTTCTCGACAGCCATTGCAGTCTAATAGCTCACTAGGTTGCGATAAATATCGTAAAATGATGTAGATTGTATCTATACAGTTATCTAATAGGCTTGGTTAAGTCGGCAAGGGAGAGTGTGATGGACAGGTTGACGGCGATGCGTAGCTTTGTTGAAGTCGCAAATTGCGCCAGTTTTACTCAAGCAGCAGAGCATTTGGACATGAGCCGTTTACAGGTTTCACGGCATGTTCAAGAGATCGAAGGGTGGTTAAAACAAAGGTTACTGCACAGAACGACTCGTAAGGTCAGTTTGACAGCGGCAGGAGAGATTGCGCTGCAACGTTGCGAGAAGATACTCCATGAAACCGCAGAGCTAGAAGTCACTTCACTCAATCAAACCGACGATCTTTCAGGGGTAATTCGAATTGCAGCGCCGATTGGTTTAACTCAAAACATGCTGTTGGATGTGGTCGAGCAATTCACAGAGCTTCACCCTAATATCACGGTCGAGTTGTTTGCATCGGATCGTTTTGCGCAGCTGGTGGATGAAAGAATCGATATTGCCCTTCGCTATACTGACCAACCTGACGATAGCTTGATTGCTCGAAAGCTAATGGAAATTGATTCAGTGGTGTGTGCCTCTCAAGTCTACCTAGACAAGCACGGAGAACCTGAAACGGTCGAAGCACTTCGACAGCATAACTGCTTTCGCCATTTGAGTGTTTCTAAGTGGGATTTCGTTAAGGATAACCAGCACTATTCGGTTGAGGTGTCTGGCACTATCAAGGCTAACGATGTTGGGGTATTAACTCGCGCCGCACAGCATGGAAAAGGGATTGTTCGCTTACCTTGTGATTTAGCCAATCCGTTGATTGCAGAAGGGAAGTTGAAACGAATTTTGGATGATTTTGTTTCACCGAGTAGTGTGCTTTGGGCGGTGTATTTATCTCGCAGTTACCAGCTTCCTATAGTTCGTCAGTTTATTGATTTTGCCGCGGAAGTTTGGTCTAGCGATATTAAGTCTGGTGATGTTTGAGGTTATATATCTTAAGTACACAAGTACACAAGGCATAAACACATAAATACAAAAATCCGATATCAAAGGTGATATCGGATCTGAACTCAATCATTCAGAGTTCCACACGCTCTCCTCTCACGAAGTCTTTACACGTATCTGTGTACCGATAATCGGGTGTTTATCGCCTTATCGTTGATGTCAGGTAAAGGCTGATACAAGTTTCTAGTAATGTCGGATAATACTTGGTCGTAAACTTGCGATACGACGCTAGAAATATCACTGGTTAATTCGTATAAGCTATCTGTCGGTTGGGTTAATTCGTTGCTCGATGCGATTTCTGCGAGTGCATGCATCGCTCGAGTGCAAACTGGTGATCCACTGCTAATAGGGCAGATAATTGACAATTGGTTGAGTTTACGGTGAGTCTGAGATGCATAGAATTTGAATCTCGCATACTCCTCAGGTATTTCCGTATTCGACTTTTCTATCCCAGGGATGGCCATTCTCAACTTGGTAAGGATCTCCATACAATCTAAGATCTGTTGCCAGTTCATGTGGTACTCACGGCTCATGTCTTCTCGTTCTGATTGAATCAGCCAGATGATCATCACTTCATCCATCAAGAACATGCTGTGACGAATCGTTTTTCCATGAATCGATTGATTACGTACTAAGCTACGGTTTTGCCAGTCATTGTGCATAGCGATGAGTTTGAGGTGATAAATGCGATACATCGGACGGCTGTCAAACGACACATGAGATTGAAGCAGTTCAGATACCTCAAGTATGTTGTCGTAAATCTGATTCACTTTTCGAATTGAGTCGCTCGTCAATTGATACGCCAGAGCATAATGCGTTGCCGCGCGATGTTTGCGTGATAGCAACAATAACTGTCTGAGTAGAACTAAGGTTTCAAACCGGTGTGATAGCGCTGTTTGTCTCTTCTTTGAGAAATGAAACAGCGCTGCAAGTACTAATAGGGATAAACCCACTGAAATAACGACCAACATATTCAACTCCTAATATCTGAATACCTACTTAGTGGTAGTTCACGATTTGTGCCAAAATTGATAAACATTATATTTCAACGACTTATATTTTAAGCCCGCTTGTGGATGACCAATACTGGTGCATCACCTCACCATTCGAGTGAGTGCGATAGAAGAGGTTAGAGGTTTTTATAGTTTCTAGACTTTGCTATGGCTGAAGCACAAATAGCTTCAATCTGGCTAACCTCTTATGCAAGGTTAGTCAGATTGGGTTACACAGAGATGTACATTCAGTGAGTATATAGTGAAGGTATGACTAAAGATTTACGGCGAATGTACCACTGAGAAGACAGATAACCGCGAAGCTCGTTTAGGTCGATAGCCCAATAGCCCAATAGCCCAATAAGTCGATCGTTCCAGAAATCAATAGCGCGATAAGTCGATCACTTTATGACACAGCTTACTCAAAGCCAGTTGATCATGGCTGATCAAAATTAGGCCGCAGTTAGCTTCTTTCGATACTTCAACAATTAACCTTAGCGTTTGTGCTGCAGTGATGGGGTCTAATCGTGATGAGGGTTCATCTGCAATTAACAGTTTTGGGCTCATCAGTAGCGCTCGTAAAATGGCGAACCTCTGTAATTCTCCTCCGGATACTTGGCTTGAAGGACGCTCAAGCAATGCAGAATCAAGGCTCAATCTATCTAGAAGTACGGGTATCTTGGAGCGATTTAGCTTGTGAAGCGCACACAAGTCATCAAGCAACGTTTTTAGTGTTGTGTGAGGGGAGTGCGCACTGGGTGGATCTTGGTAAAGCTTAAGGCGTTGTCCTTTTTCGATTTTTTGAACCCAGTCGATATTGCCGGAAAAGTCGTGATGCAACCCTAGTAAAGTATCGGCGAGAGAAGATTTTCCGCATCCGCTGTCACCATAAACTCCCAGTATTTCACCGTGTGATAATGAGAACGTCAGATCTGAAAAGAGTGTTCTTTGATCGCGGTAAATAGCTAAACCTTCAACTTCAAGAAGTAGCTTCTGCCCGCTTTGTATACCAACCTCTGAGGGAGCAGCGTGACTATTTGATTCATTTGAAGGTTGCGAGGAAGCTGGCTGCTCAAGAGACCAATACTCAGGTTGCGCTTGTATTAGCGCTTTTGTGTAGGCCGCTTGTGGCTGATCTAAAATGGCTTTAGCGTCTCCCCTTTCAACAATTGCCCCTTCTTTCATGACAATGATGTCACCACCTAACATTTTAGCCAGTTTAATGTCGTGAGTGATGGTGAGCAGGCCACCGGGTTTGCCATTTTCAAGTTGTTGGCAGTGAGAAAGGAGAAGTTGCCCAACGTGATCACGTCGGCTTTCGTCTAAGCCTTTTGTGGGTTCATCGGCAATTAACAGTTTGCCTCCAGCTTGTGTCGCACATAAGTACGCAGCACGTTGCGCCATTCCGCCCGAGAGTTCAAATGGGTGTTTATCTCCATCTTTGCCCAGATCCATTTGTTGAAGTGCATGATGGGTGAGTGTGTCACTCTGGGAGCGATCTTCGTTTAAAACCAGCTTATGAACTTCGCTTATCTGCGATCCTATAGTCCGAAGCGGGTTGAGTGCTAACCAAGGTTCTTGAGGTAGCAAAGCGATTTCTTTACCCCAAAACCGTTCTCGATTTAAAGGGTTAAGCTCATTAAACAAAGTAATGTCGCCCTCTGGTTTTAAGGCATCAGGCAATGTGCCGGCGATAGCTGCCGCGATTAGGCTTTTCCCCGCCCCTGTTTCGCCCAAAATGGTGAGCGGACGCTGAGGGTATAAGTCTAAGTTTAAGCTCTGGACTAAGATTTGAGCATCAGTATGAATCGACAGGTTTTCAATTTTTAACATTGCGTTCATGCTGTTACTCCTTTATCCGTTTGTTTGACTAGTTGGGTTTTTTCTTGTTTAGCTCCCGGTTCTCTATGCGCATGGTTTTTTGAGGATTGCGTGTGACGTTTTCCTTGAGCTAATAAATGAAAGCTTAATACCAGAAGAAAAACGGTCAGTACCGGTTGAATCAAAACCCAAGGGGCTTGGTGGTAGTAACGGAATAGTTCAACCATCATTAAGCCGAGCTCAGCTTCTGGCGGCTTGAGCCCAACATGCAGAAAGCCTAAAGACGCGAGTGCCAGTATTGAATTACCCGTACCAAAACAGAACAGGGTGAATAAATCATTTCGGCAATCTGGCCATAAGTGACGCTTGAATATATACCAGTGGTTGAACCCATAAAGCCGAGAGGCTTCTACTGCAGGTGACTGAATGAGTGACAACGTTCGGTTGCGTGACACGCGGAAAAAATCCACCCACAGCATGAGCGATATGGCGATATATAGAATGAGGAATGATCCAGGAACCATTGCCGCAAAAAGTAAAACAAGAATTAAGCCGGGCATGGCGAGTATCATGTTCACGTTGAATGAAAAGATTTTATCCCACCATCCTTGTTTCCAGCCGGCTATTACTCCCATTGACGTCCCTAATAGCGCAGCCGTGGTAATACTGATTAATGCCATGGAAAGTGAGGTGGTAATGGCGTGGCTTAATCTCGCTAAATTACTGCGTCCAAAATGGTCTCTGCCTAAAGGTTCTTCAACAGAAGGCGTTGTGAATGCAAGGTCTAAATTTTGCTTGGCAATATCACCTTGATAGACAGTCCGTTCTAGCATGACTAGGCATAATAAGGCGGCTAAGATAATCAGACCTAACCATTGCGGTTTTGTTAAATTCATACGATCTTAACCTTCTTTTTTTCGGGTTCTGCTTGTTGTTTATTAGGTGCAAATTTTGAAAATAAAGCAGAGGGTTTATTCGCGCGTTGCCTTGGATCCAATTGGTAGTTAACAAGATCGACTAAGGTATTGATGACCACAAACAAAAGTCCCATCAGCAGAGCAGAACCTTGAATCATTGGAATATCTCGACGGAAAATCGCATGCGCCAATGCATGCCCAATACCTGGCCAGGAGAACAATGACTCGATCATAATGATCCCTTCAATTAACCCGGTTGCTTGAACACCAACAAAAGTAATAACAGGTAAAGCGATGTGTTTATGAGCGTGATGCTGAAAAGCTTGCGCCTCACTGAGTCCTTTTAAACGAGCGAATAAAAAGTGCGGTGCTGTGATGGCATCGTGAGTGGCGTTTCTTATAAGACGACTAGACATTGCAGCCAGCGATAGTGCCAAGGCGAGGGCGGGCAAAATGATAAACTCGACTCGACCAAAGCCTGCCACAGGAAGCCAATTCAGCTGTAACGAAAATATAATCACCAAGGCCAAACCTATTAGAAATACAGGCTGAGCTCTTAAGATGATGGAACCTAATAGCGAGAAGTTGTCTGCAAAAGAGTCGGTCCGTTTTCCACAATAAATACCGATTGGGATGGCAATGAGAAGAGAAATGACGGTCGCGACGACTGCTAATAAAATGGAGTGCCCGAGCTGGTGGCTGATTTCATCAATGACGGGGGTACCACTAATCAATGATGTTCCTAAATCAAAATGGAGAAGATCCCACAACCATTCGAGGTATAACTGCAAGCCAGAGCGATCAAGCCCTAACTCTTGGTAAACCGCTTGTGCCGCATCTGCATCCACATAATCGTACCCATAACGACCCGCTGCAATTCGAAAAGCAAAGTCGCCGGGTAACAAGCGCATTAAAATGAAAGTGAGTGTTCCGATACTCCAAGCCACAAAGCCGGCTTGGAGTACTCTTCGGATTAAGATATTAATCATTAATCGTCATCTCTGAGATACGATAGTTGATTTCAAATGGGTCAAATGAGAAGTGGTTAACACGTTCATTCACCGCGACTAATTGAGTGTAGAAAGTCACAGGAATCAGCGGCATTTCTTCCGCTAATATGGATGAAGCTTCTTGAGTCATTAGATTATATTGTTCTTGGTTTGGTTCAACCGATAGACGTTGAAGTAAGCTGCTGAACTCATCAGAAGACCAGTTCATTGGTCCCCAGTCACTGCCTTTATGGCTAGCAAAGTCGCGCATTAGTAAGGCTAGGGGATCCGCCGTAGTGCCAAAATTACGCGCCACGAGCGCCATTTCTAAGGTGCCGTCTTTGTGCTTTGATGGAATTGCACTTGAGTTATCGATAGAAACATTCACTTGAATGCCGACTTCTTTAAGCTGAGCTTGAATCGCGGTAGCTACGATAGGCAGTTCTGGTCTATCTGAGTAGGTAGTTAAAGTAATATCGAATGTTTTGCCTTCTCGCGAAAGGAGACCTTCCTCATTTTCCTGCCAACCTTGCCCTGAGAGTAATGTTTTCGCTTGGTCGATATTGCGCTGAGTTTGCTCAAGGTTATTGATGTGCCATGCGCCAAGAGAAGGGGCAAACAGTTGATAGGCTTCAGAGCCTGGAACGCGGACGATTTGTTTTGAAATACCCGTTCGGTCCAAAGCTAAACTGATAGCTTGACGCACATCTGAATGATTCAAAAATGGGTGTTCATTATTCAACTTAATTAGGATCGTTCTTGGGATTGACTCCATCACTAATTCAACATTTTTTGCTGACTCAAGTAGGTCGATACTGGCTGGATCGAGTGTGTAAACCAGATCGGCTTGACCGGTTTGTGCTAACAAAGCACGGCTTTCAGAGCGATGACCTGCAAGGTAGTGAACATGTTCAATCGAGGCTTTTGTGCCCCAGTAGTCAGCATTTTTGACAACATGCGCTTTATGAGGAGCTTGTAACTCTTGGATTTTATAAGGACCTGTACCACTCAGCTGTGCCACATTTCCTTGTTGATCAAACGAACTTGGTGCTGCAATCGCTGCCGTGTAATGCGCTAACACGGCCAGTAATGGTCGATAAGGTTGAGATAGTTCTATCACTAGAAGGTTGTCTGAAGCTGATATCTCTTTGATAGGTACACGCTTTAATACGCCAGGTTTTTTTAAAGCGTGAGAAAGAGAAGTTTGAACAGCTTGCGCGGTAAGCGGGGAGCCATCGTGGAAAACAACGTCTGGGCGCAATGTAAATTCCCAGCGTAAATTGTTTGCGCTAGTTGTCCATTCTTTCGCTAATAAAGGTGTGACGTTGCCTGATTTATCGATAGCGGTAAGCGCTTCAACGACTTGTAACCGTGTAAATAAATAGCCGTTTTTAGACAAATCTTGGTCGGTAAATTCGAAGGGACCAGAAATGTTGAGCGTTGTTGGTTGTGTTTCTTTTGATGGTAAAAATATCCATATGAGTAGTGCACTGATGGAAAGTAGCGCCAGTGCGGCAAGCTTTTTCATGCTTTTGTCCTAGTTATGAGTAATTACTTGATATGTTATAACATAACAGTTGCGTGTTGTTAATGATAATAGTTGCTAATTGGCTCGGTTTTTTATCGGACGTGAGTATGAAAAAAGCCCCACTGAAATCAGTGAGGCTCTAATTTTTGTATGCGGTTCTGATTCTAACAGGGTTTATTGGACGGTATCAGTCAGCTGTAAAAGCTGTTTGAGTGACAGTCACTATGCCCTGTTTAAAATAAGCTTGGCTCCATTGGTGAGCCTAGATCTGTTTAGGTCAATGCGCTTGAGTTAATATCGGGATACTAAGCACTAAGCACTAAACATTAAGCCAGTTTTAGGTCGAACTCAGTGCGGTACATCACCATATCTTCAATGGTCAGTACAGGCATGTTGTGCATTTTACCGAAAGCAACGATCTCTGGCGCTTTTGCCATCGTGCCGTCTGGGTTGGTAACTTCACACAGTACACCTGCCGATTGAAGACCTGCCATTTGCATTAGATCCACAGTACCTTCTGTGTGACCGCGGCGAGCCAGTACACCACCTTTACGCGCACGTAATGGGAATACGTGGCCAGGGCGAGCTAGGTCAGTAGGCTTAGCCGTTGGGTTTGCAGCTGTCTTGATCGTTGTTACACGGTCAGCGGCAGAAACACCTGTTGTTACGCCCACTTTCGCTTCGATAGTCACCGTAAACGCAGTTTGGTTTGCGCTGTTGTTATCAACAACCATAGGTGGAAGTTCAAGTTGGTTTGCTTGCTCGTCGGTTAGACACAGGCACACAATGCCGCTGCATTCGCGGATCATAAGCGCCATTTGAGCATTCGTTAGGTGTTCTACTGAGTAGATGATGTCGCCTTCGTTCTCACGATCTTCATCGTCAAGTAGAAGCACGCCACGACCTTCGCGCAGAGCTTGCAGTGCGTTTTCAACGCGAGTGATTGGTTCGCCAAATTCGGCAAGTAGTGAAGACTGATTCATGGTTAAACTCCTAAAATATCACCAGAATCAGGGCTGTATGAGGGATCTCAACCGAGCACAACAAAGCAGACTCATTACAAGTCGACTTGTACCAATCGTAGTAAACAACTGGTCATTCTAGCTGGTTAAAACCCTTGATAACGGCGTTAAAATTTTTGACTGTAGAATAACTACTTATCGAAAAATTTTGCCTTGTTCTCAAGCGTTTTTCCTGCGCTATCTCTGATCATTTATTTACTGTGATTGGTATTAGCTCATTATGGTTTTATCCAAAACGAAATGCACCCGTCTAAGTTGGAGGCATGAACCTAATAAATAGGTACACCTTTCCAACTTAAACGAGTGTGTTTTCATTCTCTCTCATCCGGACTATGACCGTCGGCTCTGGCATCTCACCAGATCTGCTGACCTCGACGAATCGAGCGCTCGCGGGCTTATCTTTAGATTTTGCTAAAAACATACCGCCGGTGGGGAATTTCGCCCCGCCCTGAGAATAAAAATTAATAATCTGTTTTGCTTTGAAAGCAGACCAGATGGTAATCCTTTCAATAGTGGATTTAAAGGACTGACAGCAAAGTTTTTCAGATTCCAGCCTTATAATCGGGTAAGTGTTCACTTTATCAGCAGAACGTGTCCGGCAGTCTTTAGTGGGATAATGCCTTTGTCTCAGCTGGTTTGAGTGGTCTTTGTTGCTCTATGAACATCAGTGTATGTCGAACATTATTGGTGCTGGCGTGGCCGTTCACTGAATCAATACTCAAGAGGTTCATCAATCGAACATTGTTAGACCATGACGGCTTAATGACCGTTTTGACATAAAATTGATATTGGCAGTGCTAAGCTGCGCTAGCATCCATCCACTTTATCCAAAAGATCTTAGTCATGACATCTCCGTTCTCTAACAAATCCAAAGGCTTACTACTGCTCGTTTTAAGTTTGTCTTCTCTCGTACCGTTTTTGATCTTTGGATCTTATTTTGACCTTGGGGCTGCGGTTTCGCCTTTCCAAGGCGCCTTCATAACGTTTGTGACTTACTCGGCGGGTAATCAAGGGTTCTTGGTAACGCTAGCTGTTTTGTCTTTGGTATTGCTCACGATGAAATTTTCCAAAGCTAAGCTCGTCAGCCTTTGTATGCAGCTCGGCTTGTTGTTGGTTCTCAGCTTTGCAGCAAAAACTTTCTTAAAGCACTCTACAGAAAGCCCGCGTCCTTATTCTGAGTATTTGGTGACGCAAGAAGTCGTTGACATGCCAGAGCTGTTTTACGAACTGCCATTGGTAGAAAAGAACGCAGCGATTGCATCTGTGAAAGATAAGGTGAGTGAGTGGCGAACGCGTCACTGGTTGGGTGAGACTGACTATTCTTTCCCATCTGGGCACATGATTTTCGTTGGCGTGTGTCTGGCGTTCTTTGGCGGCTTGTTCCTAGAAGCGAAACGTTTTTACTTAGTTGGCGGTTTGCTAGTTTGGGCTGGTGGCGTTGCTTATAGTCGTGTTTGGCTTGGTATGCACCGCCCTGAAGACTTAGCTGCGTCTATCGCCTTTGCCGGTTTGATCTACCTATTGGTGCCACTGATTCCGACGCAAAGAATAGAACCTTTGTTACCGATGTTTCTAAGAGGTAGCAAATGAGTAATAAACTTGCCTAGAAGAGCAATAGTGGGGCTTTTGAGAGAGAGGAATAAAAAACCGCCTTCGGAGAAGGCGGCTATTTTAAACGATGACTGCTATTGAAAAACTATAGACGCTATTTGAAATCATAACCGCTACACACTACAAGTTTCATTTTAAATAACTGTTTTAGTATGAATTAACGCAGTTTAAACATACCAACCATTGATGCCAGTCGTTCGTTTACTTGGGAGATATTGTTGGTTTGCACCAAAGCTTGATCTCCATTTTTGTTGAGTTCATTTACAATGTCACTCAGAGCCACCATGTTACGACTAATTTCCTGAGTGACGCTGCTTTGCTCTTCTGCGGCCGTTGCAATTTGAATGCTTAGGTCATTGATACCCGTTACTTGTGACGTTAGCTCATTTAAGCTGCTGCCCACTTTCTCGGTGTTATTAAATGTTTCGTCACAAGTCCCTTTCGTCTTATTCATAGACTCTTCAACACTCTTGTTCACTGAAAGCAAACGAGTCAGCGCTTGTTCAATCTGTTGTGTACTCGCTTGTGTTCGACTCGCTAAGGCTCTCACTTCATCAGCTACTACTGCAAACCCACGACCTTGCTCGCCCGCTCGTGCGGCTTCAATCGCTGCATTTAACGCAAGGAGATTGGTCTGTTCAGCGATTTCACCAATCACTGTCAAAATATCACTGATCCCTTTAGTTTCTTGGCTCATGCTTTCTAGGTTCGATGATGTGTTCTCTATCTCAGAAACTAGTGCATTAACCTTCATTTGTGCATCACCGACAGCATTGAGTGATTGCTCCCCGATATCCGACGCGACTTTAGTTGATTGCGCCGTTTCACCTGCATTTTGGGCAACGGCGTCAGCTGTTGAACTCATTTCTTCAATGGCAGTGACAATTTGTTCAGTTTCTTGCACGTGCTGATTCAAAATGTGGTTATTTTCATCTGATTTATGTTCAAGTTGCTGCACATTTTCTTTCAGTTCAGACGATGCTGCGTCAATCTTTAGCATCAAGTCTTGTATATGCTCGATGAATTGGTTTACACCAGATGCGATTTGCCCTAAATCATCGTGTTTCTTTACTTCGAGTCTCTGAGTTAAATCACCATCACCATTTGATAGCCCTGTAATGGTTTCTTTCAACGCTAGGATGGGTTTGTAAAGAATATTGAGAATGAATAACGTGGCAACTACGCTGATCAATAGGTAGACAATCGTGATCATAATTGCTTGCTGCTGAGCGACTTCTAGCGCTGCGAATACGACGCTTTTGTCTAATCCAACAAGTAGGTACCACTCTTTATCACCATAGCTAACCGCATGGCTGAACATCACTTTCTCAACGCCGTTGATACTATAATTAACGATTGTGCTTTCTGAATTTTGTGCTTTTTTTGCAACGTCTTTCAAAGAAGCGTAATCCGTTAATCTAGTGCCCACCTTAACCACATTGGATGTGCTAGCCAGCACCGTCATGTCATTGGTCATCATCATCGAAATAGCACCGTTGAGGTCGATTTCAGAGACAGTGTCACTTAGAACATCGAGTGGAATGTCTGCCAATACCACACCGTTACCAACATCTTTACCAATGCTCACCATTAAGGTACCTGTTGTGGAGTCTGTATATGGGTCTGTATATACAAGGCTTCCTGAACGCTTACCTTCTTTGTACCAAGCTTTACTACGAGGGTCGTAGCTTGGTGGACTTTTGTGATTATCCCAGCCCGGGTAATCGAATGACGCATAAGCATCACCATTGTCAAAACCTATCATTAGGTTCGCGACATCAGCACCCAATGAGCCCACGCGCATTCGCTCGGCGTGTCTATCTTGATAATTATTTTGACGGTAATCAGTGGCTATTTTTGCTACTGCTTGTGTTTTAGCTTCCAGGTAAGTCTCAACCTTATTCCCTTCAATGCGAATACGGTCTTGTGTGCTCTGATAAATAGTGTCAGTGAGTGCTTCCTTCTTACTCTGATATGATAAATAGTTGGCTGAACCAACACTTATTGCGATTATTACTGATACTGCGACTAAAAGAACTTGCTTAAATCCAAGTTGTCTCATATGAATGTCCTTAATACTGAGCGTGCTCATCTGCCTGGCTAATGATTGCTCGAGTATATAGAGATATAGTGAATGCAACTACGCTCTCAATTGAACATTTAGTCTAATTTGAACAGTCTCAGCTCTGTATACAAAAAGCTCATGAAAAAATGGTTTATGCAGTAATGGTTCATTGATGCTGAATGAGAGGGGATCGTGACCGCCAGATAGAGATGTTTACGACAGTGTGGTACTGACTTTAAAGCTTAAATAAGGCGCCGCATTAGGGTATTTGAGCATAATGGATAACGTCACTAGTCAGTCATATGCGCTTGCTTATCGAGATGAGTGAACTGTCATCAAAATAGTTACAAAACGTAAGCAACTATTCCATACTTACGTAACCGGAATATTATCCCACAACCCCTTGCCAGATTGCCGTAAAGCCACTGATAGAACATAACAGTAAAGAACCAATTCGTATCTTCTCTTTAGGAATGCTTTGCGTGGTCATCAACGCCACTTTGTAACCCAACCAAGCAGCAGGCAGCAAAGGTATGGTGATGATCAAATGGTGCATAGTGAAGAAGCCAATTGGGATCTGAACAATCAACGAAATGATTGAACTAAAGACAAAAAAGGCAGACAAGTTGCCACGCAGCTGATTG
This sequence comes from Vibrio sp. 10N.286.46.A8, assembly GCF_041470165.1. Taxonomy (NCBI): domain Bacteria; kingdom Pseudomonadati; phylum Pseudomonadota; class Gammaproteobacteria; order Vibrionales; family Vibrionaceae; genus Vibrio; species Vibrio sp. 10N.286.46.A8. Next base: position 12,396 of record NZ_JBFRLX010000040.1, on the reverse strand, counting down.
GCATCTTGGTGTTGGAGTAGCAGTGCCATAGGTGGACCACCAATACCTGAACTGGTGCCAAAAAATCCTGAGAAGAATCCCGCGATGCCCATTTTGGCAGGCGTCGGCTCTAACCTAAATGGAAGCAAGCTGACAATCACTGCAAATACCACTAATAAACCTAACCATAATGACAACACGCTCGTTGAAACCATCACCAATAATGCTCCGCCTGCCAATGAGCCCGGAATGCGGCCCAGCAATGCGATTTTTAACCCGCCAATAGAAATGTTTGCACGGTGTTTAAAGGCGTTGAATAAAGAGATAAACAGGCCAACCAAGCAGATAGGCGCAGGTACATAGTCTGGGGAAACCAAAAACAGCAGTGGGGCTGCAACAATGGCCAAACCAAAGCCGATTGCGGTTTGCACAAATGAGCCAGCAAAAATGAGTGCCATTGCGATAAGGACAGTCTGATCTATGTATTCCATAAGCCTGCGGATTAGTTTTAAAGGAGCGAGTGGATACTATAAATTAAAACGAAAAGGATAGTCTTATTATTCAGTGAGGTTTATGCAAATATCGACCGTTTTAATTGGTGAAATAGTGACTAACAAAAAAGCGAGTGAGTATGTCAGGATGTTTCCCTTCAATACTCACTCGTTTTATTGGAACGACTTGTTGTTTACGCTAGTGGGGGAGTCAGCGTTAAACGCTAAGCCATTGCCAATTTCAGTCGCTCAATCGGCTTGTCATTGATAGGTAAATGGATAAGCGCTGCTGCAAATGCCAGTACCACCGTTGACCACCAGATTGGCTCGTAAGAACCGTAGTAATCGTAAATACGACCACCAACCCAAGCGCCTAAGAAGCTACCCACTTGGTGAGTAAAGAATACCAAGCCGTACAACGTCGACAGGTAACGAGCACCGAAGATCTGACGAACTAAACCAGACGTTAGCGGAACCGTACCCAACCAACAGAAACCAATGGCTGCGCCAAAGATAGCTGCGGTTGATTCCGTAACTGGCAGAGTCACAAACGCACCGATAACCACAGTACGCACTAAGTACAATGCCGACATTACATGACGCTTGCTGAACTTATCGCCCATTACACCCCAGAAGTAAGATCCGAAGATGTTGAAGATACCAACGTAAGCCAGTGCCATCGCTGAGCTGCTCGCAGGCAAGTTCTTGTCTGCTAAGTAACTTGGTAAGTGCGTTGCGATAAACATCACGTGGAAGCCACACACGAAGAAGCCTGCGTGAATCAGCCAGTAACTTTTGTTAGAGAACGCCTCAGACAACGCTTCTTTTAGCGTTTGGTTCTCTTCAGCTTGCGCTTGTTTGTTTGAGGCTGCTTTAGGCGCTCGCATAAACAGTGCAAACGAGATCATCAAACAACAAAGCACGCCAAATACTTGCATCGCACTTTGCCAATCAAATTCGTTCAACATGTATTGCGCGCCCGGAATTACCGCGAACATACCAAATGAACCTGCTGCTGTGGTTAAACCAAATGCCTTAGCCGCGTGCTTTGCAGGTACTACTTTTGCTACCGCGCCTAGCACGATCACATAGCTCGTCGCACTCAATCCAAGGCCAACTAATGCGCCTAGTGAAACGTAAAGCATGCTTGATTCGGTAGACATTGAGGTAAGAAGTAAACCCAAACCGTAAGCACATGCACCTGCAATAATGATGCGTCTTGCTCCCCATTTGTCAGCGGCCATGCCCACAAAAGGCTGGAACGCACCGAACAGCAGGTTTTGTAGAGCAATGGCGAAGCTGAAAAACTCACGGCCGGTGCCGAAATGCTCTGAAATTGGCATCATGAAAATGCCGAATGATTGTCTGATCCCTAGACTGATAATAAGTGTGCCGATCCCAAGCCATACCAGTAAAGGAAAACGGAAAATGCTCATTCTAATACTCTTAAATTAATGGTGGTGATGTGAGTGGTCTTGCGCTGACATGTGTTGGTCAGTCATTTTATTGTGGTGTTCGAGCCCGGAATGCTCATGCGCTGACTGCTGGTGGCATCCACTGCTAACGGCATGCTGAGCCAAGAGATCGATCAATGGCTGATTGTGATGCACAATTACCAAACTAATGACAAGGAATAGCGTCATTCTGGCGAGTTGGGCAAAAAGAGATTGTGAAAACATAAGGTGTTTACATGCGCTCAATGTTGTAAGAAGTCGCGCATCATAATGACGAGTAGGGTATGTATCAAATGACCTTTTGTGATTTAGTCTATGCGTTTTATGCATAGATTTAAGCATCGCTGGAGTTGGAATGAAACGTAGCTAATAAATAGGAAAACACGAAGCTCGCTGATTATGTGGTAGAAGCGGAGAATTTAGGATGGATATTTAATTTTTTAGATATAACTGCTTGTTTTAGTGAAGTATTTTAAAGCCTGTAAAAGCTAGTATACAAATTAATCACTCAGTAACACTGCGCATTTACTCGACTTATCTGTTAAACATCGTAAATTTGTACTTCAATCGTTTCAACGGGACTGAAACGCGATGTTAAAAGATTCAGGGAGAGTCATTCACATGGATAAAGATCATAACCTTCGCGAAAACTTACTGGCACTGATCTTAGGTAGCGCGCTAGTGTCACTCGGCGTTATCTTTTTCAATCAAGTCGGTTTGCTCACCGGAGGCACGGCTGGTCTAGCGATCTTCATTACCAAAGTGACAGATTTGAGCTTTGGCCAAGTGTTCTTCGCACTTAACCTACCTTTCTATATTTTGTCGGTTGCTCGTATGGGCTGGCGCTTCACCATCAATACGTTTATCGCGGTTTCGATTGTTTCGTTCGCCGTGGATCACTTGTATCACGTGATTCAAATTGCCGAAATTCATGCATTGTATGCAGCTTTACTTGGTGGTGGCTTGATTGGTACCGGCATGTTGGTGATCTTCCGTCATAAAATGAGCTTAGGTGGCTTCAACATTCTGGCGCTGTTCTTACAAGAACGTTTTGGGATTCGTGCGGGTAAGGTTCAGATGGCACTAGATTGTACGATTGTTGTGCTTTCACTGTTTATCGTTGATGTGTCGCTGGTTCTTCTGTCTGTACTGGGTGCGATAGTAACCAACTTGATTTTGGCGATGAACCATAAACCGGGACGCTATCAACCGGTCGTAAAAGCGGAAGCGGCGTAGTTCGGTACGATCAAGCACTAGGTTCGCTTAAGTACTCGATTCGCATAAACAAAGCGTGATTTGCAGATTATGAAAACAACAAAGCCAGCATCAACTGCTGGCTTTGTTCTATTTTAGGGATGGCTATTAGCACTTACTGCAATCGTTATCTGGTTTGAGCTCGCAGTCAATCACATTGCCTTGTTGATCAAGTGACAGGTTACAGCACTCTTCAAACAAGTTCTTAAGATCCCCGCGGCTTTTCTGAACACGAGACTTAACGGTTGAGTAGCTGATGTTTTGAGCCTCTGCGATCTCTTTTTGGCTTTGACCTTTGATATCGACAGCAAGCAGTAGCGATGAACTTTGTTCTGGCAGTGCCTGAATAAAAGGTTCAATACACAATGAGAGCTTCTGCTTAAATTCAGAGTCGTGGTCTAAATCGGTAAACCACAGATCTTCAGCATCAATTTGGCTATCACGTTGTTGGCGTGCATGTTTACGGTAGAAGTCGATAATGGTGTTGTTGGCTAACTGGAACAGCCAAGCCTTAACACTGCTCGCATCTTGTACCTTGTCTAAGTTCTGATAGGTCTTAATCAAGATATCTTGGAGCAAGTCGTCTACATCCGCAGAATTGTTGACCTTTGAATGCAAGAATGACTTTAATGCTTGCTGATACTCGGCCCAGACTTGTTCGAGCTTTAAAGGTGCCTTATTCAAAGGTGCCCCGTTCAAAGGTGCATCAGTTGCACTGATCATTTACGCAACACTCGTCTTGTAAGAAATCAATCACACCTTCTAGGCATTCATACTCCGCCACGCAGAATAGAGTTCTCCCTTCTCGTCTTTGGCTGATTAGGCCCGCAGACGCTAGGCTTGAAATGTGGTGAGACAAGGTGGAACCAGGGATACCTAGCTCTTCTTGTAGGCCGCCAACTGCAATGCCTTGGTAGCCAGCTTTAACGACACTCTTATAAATAGTTAGGCGAATAGGGTGTCCCAACTCTTTAAGTGCTTTCGCTACGACTTCTAAGTTCATATTAACTCCTCAAGATTTAATTTCGATGTTAGTCGAAATGTATGTCGAATTCAAATTTAAAAACGGTGTCTGTATAAGTCATTGAAAAACCGTGTTTTCGAAAATCATTTCGATTTTTATCGAAATAAAGCTTGATCTGGAGCTGTTTATTTCTATAATTCGAGAATATTCGAAATTAAGGGTTGGTTACTTTTCTCATAGAGCCCGACCTTCAATCCAGTTTGGAGTTAATTATGAGCAATGAAATGTTAACAATGCTAAAAGACGCACTTGATATGTTCGCTTTCTTAGCAGTAGAGTTAATTATCCTTTTCTTAGCGATCAGCTACATTGTTGGGATTCTGCAAGAGTTCCTTACACCAGAAAAGATTCAATCTATCCTGAGCTCACGTAATGGTAAGGGGTATGTGGTTGCTGCACTATTGGGCGCAATTACACCTTTCTGTTCATGTTCGACCATTCCTTTCCTAAAAGGATTGCTGCGTGCAAGAGCGGGTTTCGGTCCAATGATGGTATTCCTATTCGGTAGCCCACTATTGAACCCAGTGATCATTGGTTTGTTCGTGATTACGTTCGGCTGGCAAGTCGCTGTGTTCTACTTCCTTGTAGCAATGACAGTATCTGTAGTGGCTGGTTACGCACTTGAGAAGTTAGGTTTTGAACGCTACGTCAAACCTGAAGCGTATGAATCGACAGGTTCTGCTTCAAGCTGTGGCACTAGTTGTGGTGACTCTACTCCTAAGAAAGCAGCAACGGCTAAAGCGGAATCTTCATGTGGTACAAGTGCATGTGGTGAGCCTGCGCCAGTAATGGCGAAAGAGACATCTTGCTGCGATTCTAAAAAAGAAGAGCCACAAGTCACGGTTTCATGCTGTTCTGCGGATGGAAGCGCGACTGCTGAAATTGTAGAGAAGAAAGAACCTAGCCGTTGGATGAGAATTTGGTTCTCAACTTGGAAAGACTTCAAACAAGTTTTCCCTTACCTAATGATGGGTATTGCGATTGGTTCATTCATCTACGGCTTCATTCCTACAGACCTAATTGCACAGTACGCTGGTGAAGGTATGTGGTATGCGATTCCAGTAGCAGCCGTGATTGGTATTCCACTGTACATTCGTGCTGAAGCGGTAATCCCATTAAGTGCTGCTCTAGTTCAGAAAGGCATGGCGTTGGGTTCGGTAATGGCATTGATTATTGGTAGTGCAGGTGCAAGTTTAACGGAAGTTATCCTGCTTAAATCAATCTTCAAGAACCAAATGATTGCAGCATTCCTATTCGTTATCCTAAGCATGGCGATGGGGGCAGGCTTCCTATACAGCTTCATCTTTGGTTAATCGGGTCTGATTCCTAGATAACTCCATTGATAGCAAGATATAGATAATAAAAAAGAGCTCACTTAGTTGAGCTCTTTTTGTGTTTAGGCGGTCAAAAAATCATGGGCATTAGGCTTAATTTTTTTGAGAACGCTATTATTCCGGAAGTGCTGCTATCGAAAATAACACTCATCAACCCCTACTTTTAGACTTGAATGTAACCGCTTTGATGCCAAGTATTAACAATATTCATGTTTCGTAGGTGTTAATTAATTGGTGAGCTTATTTAATCTTTTTGGCTAATTATTGGACGGTTTTCATATCGATATCTAGTATTTATGTAAGGGTGAATAATGAAATAGCATCGTTCAAAATTAACGTTTGTTTAGCTTTAATTCAACGATGACAGCGTCAAAAGACTTGGAGTTAATGAATGAAAGATAAGTTGAAAATTTACTGCCTTGGAACCCCTACACTTGAAACCAGAGAATCATTTGAGCTCGTGCCAGTCAGTGACATTAATCAACTCCCTGAATTATTGGGCGGCGTCATAGTTCTAAATGGCGATCTTAGTTCGCAAGACGACGTGATGAGCCAACTCCACCGTAGCAGGAAATTTTGGTCTTGGAAGATTTATATTTTAGAAGATAGTGCATTATCAGAGTGTTTATCAGACGGCACTTTAAATCCAGAAAGTGTTGAAGAAGAGGTGATTCAACACCGCAGAACGTTAGAAAGTATTATCGACACATCGGATACATTAGACCCTCTTGTTGGGTGGTTAGGCTTGGATCAAAGACGTCGATTATCACCTCACAAATATTTGTCTCATAAATCGATATATTCCTATCCGTTAGTGGGGCTTTACTATCCGGAGTTAAGTTCAACTTATCGTTTTGTATTATCAGAGACTAAGCGAGACACTTTTGAAATTGAGGATTTAATCGATCGAGTAAGAGTGTGTCATGAATGTGCCAGTGCCCACTTAAACTACATCGAAGCGTGTCCTTCTTGCAAAGACATTGATATTACTGAGCGTACCTCTCTCCATTGTTTCACGTGTGGCCATGTTGCTGAACAAGGGCTGTTCAAACGCAACCAAAAATTAGAATGCCCGAAATGTTTGACTCAGCTTCGACATATTGGAGTGGATTATGATCGCCCTTTAGAAACTCATACATGTAACTCATGCTCTCACTCTTTTTCTGAGGCGGAGACATTAGCTTCTTGTTTCGAGTGTGGTACAAAAAACGATATTTCAAAGTTGGTTGTTAGGAAGATTTATTCGCTGAGACTTGGAGTTCAGGGAGAGTATATATTCCGTCATGGAGTGAAGCTATCGGCGCCTGAACTGACCTTAAGCGGGAAAGTAGACGGCGGGTATTTTTCTAATCTTCTTAGCTGGGTTAATAGGATTGCACTTCGCCACGAAGAAGAGCACTTATTATTGGGGTTACACCTGCCTGATTTAGCGCAGTATGTGTCTAAAAATGGAGACGCAAAAATGTTTGCTTTGATCGAGCAAATTACAGAGCGTTTAAACGGATTGTTTAGAGATTCTGATATTTGTTGTCAGTTTAAAAGCGATGTTCTTCTTGTATTTATGCCTAAAGCTAAGATGGAACATATAGAAGTATTACGCGGGAAAATAGAAGCACTTTGTTCTCTAATCGAAGATGACGATTTTACGCTGAATGTCTTTGCATGGGGTATACCCGATGCAACAATGAAAGAAGATGTTGGTTATTGGTTAGAAAGTAAAGTCAGTGAAATCTATGCTGTCGGTTAGCCTTGATCTCCAACAGTACTTCTGGGGGATGCTTTTAGAGAACTCTGAGCTTTGGCTAATGCTTTTCCCCATGATGATTATGGTGGAGCTCCCACTCTTTCTGCTTGTGTTAAGTGGAATCTTTCGCTGGTCTTATTCGGGCAGTGACATAGAGATAAAAGAATACCCAAGCATCTCGTTTGTAATTACTTGTTATGGAGAAGGAGATGCAATTGAGATAACGATCGACACGCTTGTTGAACAGCTTTATCCCGGAAAGATTGAGATTTTAGCCGTAGTCGATGGTGCAACTCAAAATGAAGATACCTACTTAGCTGCAATGCGAGGGGAGCAAAGACATAAAACGGTAAGAAACAGAGATGTTCGTGTCATTCCTAAGTGGCAAAGAGGAGGTCGCGTATCAACGTTAAATGCTGGTTTAGATAACGCTACTGGTGACTTTGTTATTAATGTTGATGGTGATACTTCTTTTGATAACGACATGGCGTTACAAATGATGAAGCAATTTACTGATAAGAATGTGATTGCTTCTGGAGGTGCTTTACGCGTTAGAAACTGGCAAGAAAATGTGCTTACGCGAATGCAGTCTCTTGAATATATGTTATCAATGCAAGCTGGTAAGACGGGGCTATCCAACTGGGGTGTTCTCAATAATATATCAGGAGCATTTGGTGCCTTTCGAAAGAACACTCTGAAGCAAGTTGGAGGGTGGGATACCCATACTGCTGAAGATCTCGACTTAACGATGAGGCTCAAACAGTACAAGAAAAGACATCCAAACAATCAACTCGCTTTTACACCTAAAGCTGTGGGCCATACTGATGTACCCGATACACTGAAAGGGTTGGTACAACAAAGGCTAAGATGGGATGGAGACTTATTATTTCTGTTTTTAAGGAAACACAATGAAGGTCTAACCCCTAGATTACTCGGTTGGGGAAACTTTATATTTACTTTAGTTTATGGCGTTCTACAAAACGTATTGCTGCCCATTCTAGTTTCGCTATTCATGTTTTACATATTTTGGGCTTACCCCTTCGATTTTGTTGCTGCACTTCTGATCCTTATCTACTGCGTCTATTTGTCGACAGTGTTGTTGTTTTTTACTGTCTATATTGGGTTGGTTTCTGAAAGAGCGAAAGAAGATCTTAAGATGGCAAAATGGCTAATCTTGTATCCGTTTTATCAGTTCTTTATGCGGTTGATAACGGCGTTCTCTATGGTGAATGAGTTATTTAGAAGAAGTCATGAAGAATCCAGTATGGCTCCTTGGTGGGTATTGAAAAAAGGCAAAAGGTTTTAACAATGAAAGTGAAATTTCATCTTGATAAAAAGAATAACCCTCAATCGGATGATGGTGTCAAAGTTGCTTACGGACAAGCGAAAAGAGGAGGCTACCGCTTTCGTTGGTATTTAATCTTAAGCTTAGTGGTTAGCCCTCTATTATTCGTAGCGTATTTTTTCTTAAAGACAAATTTTCTGGTTATTGCTCCGGCAATCATTACCTCGCATCCTGTAACCTTAACCTCTAAAGTTGCAGGAGTAGTCGGCCCAATTCCAGTAGACGGTGGAAGTCAAATCCTAAAATCAGAGACAGCGATTCAGTTGACTAATATGGAAGTGGAAGCGCAAATCGAATTTCTTCATGCTGAGTTATTAGATTTAGAAATCAGGTTTCCTGATGATATTGGCTTACTGCACTTGAAAGGTATTGAAGAAACGCGCAGTAATTTAAACACGGTACAGCAAATTCAAACGCGCTATGAAGAATACAGGAAGAAAGGTCAGGTATCCGATGTGGACTACGCAAGTATAGTGGGAATGAGTAACTCACTTAATAATCAGCTTAATGGACAAAAACTTGATTATCAAAATGCGAAATTAGCTGAACAAGAAAGAGAATTAGCGGGTCCGGTTAGTCAGGCTCGACGTGCTTTAATGAAAGATCTAGCACTTAAACGTGTTGTTGAACAAGAGCTGTCGATTAAGTCTCCCTATGCAGGCCGCGTTGTCGATATCCATGTCGTTGAAGGACAGAGAGTGTTTGAAGGTGATGAACTGGTAACGATAGCGAAGAATACCACCCCGCAAGTGGTCGCGTATTTAGACCCTAAATATTTAGAGAATGCGATAATAGGAGCTCATACCAAGGTAAGGTTTCCTAATGGTAGTACTTTTGAGGCTGAGATTGCAGATTCGGTAGAAATCGTCAGTAAGTTGCCTACTCAATTAGCAAGCCCTTTTGAAGGGCAGCCAGCATATCTCAAAGTAGCATTGAACTTTACGGCTGATTTGCCTAGAGAATATTGGATTGAAGGGATGACCGTCGAAGTGCGTTTTTAATTAGCACGCTAACTTGACCATAAATGGAGCGTATATCGCTCCATTTATGGTTTTAGGGCTAGCTATTTTTTATAGCGAACTGCTGTTTTAGAGAGACTTTCTGTTTTAGAGAAAACTATCGTAGAGAGAGCTGTGGATATCAAAAACCACGCACATCCAGTTCATTGTTGATCAACACAACACACTGAGAAGCAAACAGCATGTTTGGACCTAAGCTGATTTTCTCTGTCCCTAAACGCTTCAAGCTGTTGTAGCTTTTCTTCGGCATAGGGATATGGTCAGTTAGAAGGAAACATGGGTTTTCCGCAATCTCTGCGTCACGGATAAAGTCGCCTTTCTTATCCATCATGTACAGCTGGTGGTCTTCAGCCAGTTCTTTAACCAACTTTTCAAAACTCATAGTACGAACAGTGATGCCCGGTTCAACCTGACGTGTCTGTTCTTTTGTCATGCCTTGAGATGTATCAACCGCTCTTACTACCGCTGATAACAATGCCGATTCATGAAAGCCACCAATGTTAGTGATCTCATTTGAATCGAAAGTGATCGTACGTGAAAAGTCTTTAGTACTTTCTAACACAAGGTGCACGGTGACATTCTCACGGTGAGATTGAGCAACGAAGATCGTGTTCATCAGAGTATGAGCCAGAATCTCAGTATGAGCGTCTTGCCCAACACCTTCTAAGATAAGTTTGCTCTCTGTAGGGGCTGCGCGAGCGCGTAATACAAATGAACGCATGGGATGTACCTTGTCAGTATGTGATAAAGCGAAATAGGCTTAATCAACATGAATTGATGAATAACTAAAAATTATGGCGGTATGTAACTCTTTTCTATTAATGAAGTCAAATGGAGTTATGTATAGTACTGACCACAAGAACTCTACGTATTAAATAGAGAGTGACCACATTACAAGATGGTAAAGGTTGAAGCGAAGCAAGGTTTACATAGATAGTATGCGCAAATTATTAGGTGACTTACATAAGGAAGTAGTCGATGAAGTTACAGAAGATTAATAAAGAAGAATATAGAAAGAAGATGAACCTACTGTTGGTTTCATTGGTTGGGTCACTAGCCTTGTTTGCCATTGTATTCGGTAGCGTTCTGATTGAACTTTTTGGTTCAGCTGGCTCCGTTACTGGGGAATCGACGGGTAATTTCCATTTGAATGTACTCGGGGTGATTTTATCAGTCGCCTTGAATGCGTTTATTGCGAGCCGTGTGAAAGGGCATGATTACTTTAAAGAAGCGCTTTATGTGTGGAACCTGAAACAAATTCACAATCAAATCTATCGTAAGCTTAAGCGTATTCAACCGAAAGCTGAGCAAGGTGATCGAGAAGCATTAACTATCCTTTACTTCTATTACACTACGCAAAAACAGGTATACGACCTAGATAACAATACATTGACGATAAAAACGGTTCAGCAATCGCTAGATAACATAGTGGAGCTAAGTGAAAAGTGGAGTATCGAACTGGATATAGAGGCATTTTCGAAAGATCTAGTCGCAAAATTCTAAGTTATATGCTCTTGATTGTATTAGCTTTAACCTGTGAAAGAGGGTTTTGACGTAAAAGTAGACGCTTAAGCAATTTTTTTGAATTTTTATCAAAAAAGGGGTTGCCATGTTTTCGATGATCTCTATAATGCCGCCTCACTGACACGGCAGTCGCTACAAGGCTTCAGCGGTAATCAGTAAGACGGAAAGTTCGAAAGGAATTAATTTTAAAAAGTGTTTGACACTTAAAATTAAATCGCTAGAATTCACGTCCGCTTTCAAGGGTTTCTTTGTAAAAAGAAAGTTTCGACAAGCAAAGCTCTTTAACAATTTAAACCTATCAATCTGTGTGGGCACTCGTTGATGAATATCAAAA
>NZ_JBFRLX010000040.1:0-144 GCF_041470165.1 Vibrio sp. 10N.286.46.A8 | reverse complement strand
AATATCAAAACGTTTTATTTCCCTTTTTATAAAGAGAAGTGAAACAGATTCCTCGGAATCAACTTTGGTTTCAATGAACTGAGTGACCAATACGAATAACTACTTTCTCTTGTAGAAAGAAGATATTTGGCACAGTCAATTCAT
>NZ_JBFRLX010000039.1:0-17775 GCF_041470165.1 Vibrio sp. 10N.286.46.A8 | reverse complement strand
CCGCGAAGGTGGCCGTACTGTTGGTGCTGGTGTTGTAGCTAAAATCTTTGCATAAGATTTGACGAACCACTAGTAAAAAGGGCATCATTTGATGCCCTTTTTCTGCGCTGAAAAAAGAGTTGGGTGTTTTGACATCAATTTTAACTCTTAGCAAAGAATTAAACGGTCTTTTTAACTAAAATGACTGTTAGATGTGTTGTTTTGCAACGCAAAGGAATGTGCCCTGCAACAGCGGGGTTATTGTCGTCTATATTTAAGACTTATCACAGGTTGGTTTTATGAAAGCAAACGCTGAAACTCCTGATAGCTCAGGTGCAGCAGATACAATGAAGTGGGTAGTCGCTTTTGTACTGTTGGCTGCTGCTGTTGTGGGTAATTACCTGTATGGTGAATTGTCTGTTGTAATTCGCGCTGCAGGTGTAGTTGTGCTGATTGCTGCCGCACTAGGCGTTGCAGCAACAACAACTAAAGGTAAAGCTGCGATCGATTTTGCAAAAGAATCTCGTATGGAGATTCGTAAAGTTGTTTGGCCTACTCGCCAAGAAACTATGCAAACTACATTGATCGTTTTAGCTGTATGTATTGTTATGTCTCTAGTGCTTTGGGGAATTGACGGCATTATGGTCCGTTTAGTTTCTCTAGCAACTGGAGTGTAGAGGGTTCTGATTCATGAGTGAAGCTCCAAAAAAACGTTGGTATGTAGTTCAAGCCTTTTCTGGCTATGAAGGTCGTGTATCTCAATCGTTACGCGAACATATTAAAATGCACGACATGGAAGAATTCTTTGGTGACGTTTTAGTACCTACTGAAGAAGTAGTGGAAATGCGTGCAGGTCAACGCCGTAAAAGCGAACGTAAGTTCTTCCCTGGCTACGTATTAGTGCAAATGATCATGAATGATGAATCATGGCACTTAGTACGCAGCATTCCTCGTGTTATGGGCTTCATTGGTGGTACCTCTGATCGTCCTGCACCAATCACTGACAAAGAAGCTGATGCTATCTTGAACCGTCTAGAGAAAGCGAGCGAGTCTCCACGTCCTAAGACAATGTTCGAAGCGGGTGAAGTGGTTCGTGTGAACGATGGTCCGTTTGCTGATTTCAACGGTACAGTTGAAGAAGTAGATTACGAGAAAAGCCGCATTAAGGTATCTGTATCGATCTTTGGTCGTGCAACACCGGTTGAGCTTGAATTTGGTCAAGTTGAAAAGCTGGACTAAAACTCTAACTTTTGAACAAGCTGTGGATAAATACTTCATAAGTTGTTCAAAATAAAAGAGTATAAAAAACCACCTTTTTAGGGTTGTTAAAGGCGCGAATTATGATTATAATTTCGCGCCTTTTTACTTCTATCGAAGTAAGAAAGAGTTAATTGAAATTAAGGGGAGCTTGCCTCAGGGCTAGCGTATGTACCCAAAAATTAGGAAATATCATGGCTAAGAAAGTTGAAGCTTATATCAAACTGCAAGTTGCAGCTGGTATGGCAAACCCAAGTCCACCGGTTGGTCCTGCTCTAGGTCAACACGGCGTGAACATCATGGAATTCTGTAAAGCGTTCAACGCAAAAACAGAATCTGTTGAGAAAGGTCTACCTACTCCAGTAGTAATTACTGTTTACAACGACCGTTCTTTCACGTTCGTAACTAAGACTCCACCTGCTGCTGTTCTTCTTAAGAAAGCTGCTGGCGTTAAGTCTGGTTCAGGTCGTCCAAACACTGAGAAAGTTGGTACTGTAACTGACGCTCAAGTTCAGGAAATCGCAGAAACTAAAGCTGCTGATATGACTGGTGCTGACATCGAAGCAATGAAGCGTTCTATTGCTGGTACTGCTCGTTCAATGGGCCTAGTGGTAGAGGGATAAGATCATGGCAAAACTTACTAAGCGTATGCGCGTAATCCGCGACAAAGTTGAAGTAACTAAAGAATACGAAATCAACGAAGCTGTTGCTCTTCTTAAAGAACTAGCTACTGCTAAATTCGTTGAGTCTGTAGATGTTGCTGTTAACCTAGGCATCGATGCTCGTAAATCTGACCAAAACGTACGTGGCGCAACTGTGCTACCTCACGGTACTGGCCGTGACATCCGCGTTGCTGTGTTCACTCAAGGTGCAAACGCAGAAGCAGCTAAAGCAGCTGGCGCAGATATCGTTGGTATGGAAGATCTTGCTGAGCAAGTGAAAAAAGGCGAAATGAACTTCGACGTTGTTGTTGCTTCTCCTGATGCAATGCGTGTTGTTGGTCAACTAGGTACAATCCTAGGTCCACGCGGCCTTATGCCAAACCCTAAAGTTGGTACTGTAACTCCTAACGTTGCTGAAGCGGTTAAGAACGCTAAAGCTGGTCAGGTTCGTTACCGTAACGACAAGAACGGTATCATCCACACTACTATCGGCAAAGCATCTTTCGAAGCTAACCAGCTTCAAGAGAACCTAGAAGCACTTCTAGTTGCTCTTAAGAAAGCTAAGCCTTCTTCAGCGAAAGGTACTTTCCTGAAGAAAGTAAGCATCTCTACTACAATGGGTGCTGGTGTTACTGTTGATCAAGCTAGTCTTGACACTCAAGCAAACTAATTTGCTTCGGCGCAGATTTAGTGTATACTTCTGCGCCTAATATTTGTGGTTGGGTGATTTTTGAAGCAATTCAGGTCATCCGTCCCAAGACCGTAGGCGCCGTACTCTTCGGAGATATGGCTTAATAAAACCTACGTAGGCGATGTTGTGGTTTGAAGTGAATTTATTCATTTTTAAATAACATCGTAAACGCTCATTACATTTTGTATGAGTGCTGTAATCACAACCAGAGGTTAATCCAAATGGCTTTAAATCTTCAAGACAAAAAAGCAATTGTTGCTGAAGTCAACGAAGCTGCCAGTGGTGCACTTTCTGCAGTTGTAGCTGATTCTCGTGGCGTTACTGTTGGCGCAATGACTTCTCTACGTAAACAAGCTCGCGAAGCGGGTGTTTACATGAGAGTTGTTCGTAACACACTAGCACGCCGTGCGATTCAGGGTACAGACTACGAGTGTCTAACTGACACTTTCACTGGTCCAACTCTGATCGCATTCTCTAATGAGCACCCAGGTGCTGCAGCGCGTCTTTTCAAAGACTTCGCTAAAGAGAATAAAGATTTCGAGATCAAAGCTGCTGCATTTGAAGGCGCAGTTACTGATGCTGAAGTACTAGCGACACTACCAACTTACGACGAAGCTATCGCACGCCTAATGATGTGCATGAAAGAAGCTTCTGCTGGCAAGCTGGTTCGTACTATCGCTGCTGTTCGCGACCAAAAAGAAGAAGCTGCGGCTTAAGCCTTGCTTTTCACTGGTTGCTATTTAAACTTATTGTTGACTTAAAAGAGAATTGTTATGTCTATTACTAACGAGCAAATCCTAGACGCAGTTGCAGAAATGTCTGTAATGCAAGTTGTTGAGCTTATCGAAGCTATGGAAGAGAAATTCGGTGTTACTGCTGCTGCTGCAGTTGTAGCTGGTGGTGCTTCTGCTGAAGCTGCTGCTGAGCAAACTGAATTCGACGTAATCCTAACTGCTGCTGGCGCTAACAAAGTACAAGTTATCAAAGCTGTACGTGGCGCAACTGGCCTAGGTCTTAAAGAAGCTAAAGGTCTTGTAGACTCAGCTCCTGCAGCGCTTAAAGAAGGCGTTGACAAAGCTGAAGCTGAAGCTCTTAAAGCACAGCTAGAAGAAGCTGGCGCTTCTGTTGAAGTTAAGTAATTATTACTTAATTTCTTAGCCGCAAGGCTAATGGCTGGTGGTTTATTAACCACCGGCCTTTTTGCGCTGTAGGGCTATGACGAAATTTCCGCTGTTTAACCGTCATAATCCAAGCAAAAAAACAGTCATTTTTTCGAAATGATTGTTCACTACAGTAAACAGCTGTTTGTCACCGCCCCCTCTGAAGAGTGTTTTGGGTGGTTTGGGTCACTTATCAGCGAGCTGAGGAACCCCATGGTTTACTCTTATACCGAGAAAAAGCGCATCCGTAAGGATTTTGGTACTCGTCCACAAGTTTTGGACATTCCATACCTGTTATCGATCCAGCTTGATTCTTTCGACAAATTCATCGAACAGGATCCTGAAGGTCAATACGGTCTTGAAGCTGCTTTCCGTTCTGTATTTCCAATTCAGAGCTACAACGGCAATTCTGAGCTGCAATACGTTAGCTACCGTCTTGGTGAGCCAGTTTTTGACGTTAAAGAATGTCAAATCCGCGGTGTTACTTACTCAAAGCCACTACGCGTAAAACTACGTCTAGTTATCTTTGATCGAGATGCACCAGCAGGTACTGTAAAAGACATTAAAGAACAAGAAGTCTACATGGGCGAAATTCCGCTTATGACAGACAATGGTACTTTCGTAATTAATGGTACCGAGAGGGTTATCGTATCCCAGCTGCACCGAAGCCCAGGCGTGTTCTTCGACAGTGATAAGGGTAAGACCCACTCATCAGGTAAAGTTCTTTATAACGCACGTGTAATTCCTTACCGTGGCTCATGGTTAGACTTTGAGTTCGATCCTAAGGATAACTTATTCGTACGTATCGACCGTCGTCGTAAGCTACCAGCATCGATTATCCTTCGTGCACTTGGTAAATCGACTGAAGAGATCCTAGATCTGTTCTTCGACAAAGTGAACTTCGAAGTGAAAGACCAAACTCTACTTATGGAGTTGGTTCCTGATCGTCTACGTGGTGAAACTGCGTCATTCGACATCGAAGCAAACGGAAAAACTTACGTTGAGACTGGTCGTCGTGTAACTGCTCGCCATATCCGTCAACTTGAAAAAGATGGCGTTGAGCACATCGAAGTACCAGTAGAGTACATCGTTGAAAAGATTGCTGCGAAAGATTACATCAACGAAGCAACTGGCGAGATCATCGTTGGCGCAAACCAAGAGATTAGCCTAGAAGCACTTGCTAACCTGTCTCAAGCAGGTCACAAGACTCTAGAAGTGCTGTTCACGAATGACCTAGACCATGGTCCATTCATGTCAGACACTCTACGTGCGGATAGCACAGTAGATCGCATCTCTGCATTGGTAGAAATCTACCGCATGATGCGTCCTGGCGAGCCACCAACGAAAGAAGCTGCAGAATCATTGTTCGAAAGCCTATTCTTCTCTGAAGATCGTTACGACCTATCAACTGTAGGCCGTATGAAGTTCAACAGCTCTATCGAGCGTGAAGAAGAAGAAGAGCGCGGTACTCTGGATGAATCAGACATCATCGAAGTGATGAAGAAACTGATTGGTATCCGTAACGGCATTGGTGAAGTGGACGATATCGACCACCTTGGCAACCGTCGTATCCGTTCTGTAGGTGAAATGGCAGAAAACCAATTCCGTGTTGGTCTAGTTCGTGTAGAACGTGCCGTTAAAGAACGTCTAAGCCTTGGTGACCTTGATGCAATCATGCCTCAAGACCTTATCAACGCTAAGCCGATCTCTGCTGCAGTTAAAGAATTCTTTGGCTCTTCACAGCTTTCACAGTTTATGGACCAAAACAACCCATTGTCAGAAGTTACGCACAAGCGTCGTATCTCTGCTTTAGGTCCTGGTGGTCTTACTCGTGAGCGCGCAGGCTTCGAAGTACGTGACGTTCACGTAACTCACTACGGTCGTCTATGTCCGATCGAAACGCCTGAAGGTCCAAACATCGGTCTAATTAACTCGCTATCTGCATTTGCACGTTGTAACGATTACGGTTTCCTAGAAACTCCGTACCGTCGTGTAGTAGATGGTGTAGTAACAGAAGAAGTTGATTACCTGTCTGCAATCCAGGAAGGTCAATTCGTAATCGCGCAAGCAAACACAATTCTTACTGAAGAAGGTACGTTTGCAGATGAGCTAATCACAGCTCGTCAAAAAGGTGAATCTGGTCTTCACCCACGCGATCACGTTGACTACATGGACGTTGCGACAAACCAAGTAGTATCTATCGCTGCTTCGCTTATCCCGTTCCTAGAACACGATGATGCGAACCGTGCATTGATGGGTGCCAACATGCAACGTCAAGCTGTACCAACACTGAGAGCTGATAAGCCTCTAGTAGGTACGGGTATCGAACGTAACATCGCAGTTGACTCTGGTGTTACAGCGGTTGCTAAACGTGGTGGTCAAGTTCAGTCTGTTGACGCTTCTCGTATCGTAGTTAAGGTTAACGAAGATGAATTGGTACCTGGCGAAGCTGGTATCGATATCTACAACCTGACTAAGTACACGCGTTCGAACCAAAACACATGTATTAACCAACGTCCAACTGTACTTCCTGGTGAACCAGTTGCACGCGGCGATGTTCTTGCTGACGGTCCTTCAACAGACCTTGGTGAACTAGCTCTTGGCCAAAACATGCGTATCGCATTCATGCCTTGGAACGGTTACAACTTCGAAGACTCGATCTTAGTATCTGAGCGCGTAGTTCAAGAAGACCGTTTCACGACAATCCACATTCAAGAACTATCTTGTGTGGCTCGTGATACTAAGCTGGGTTCTGAAGAGATCACAGCTGATATTCCAAACGTAGGTGAGTCTGCTCTGTCTAAACTAGACGAGTCAGGTATCGTTTACATTGGTGCTGAAGTTAAGGGTGGCGACATCCTAGTTGGTAAAGTAACCCCTAAAGGTGAAACTCAACTGACTCCTGAAGAGAAGCTACTACGTGCTATCTTCGGTGAGAAAGCATCTGATGTTAAAGATACTTCTCTACGTGTACCAAACTCTGTTTCGGGTACTATCATCGATGTACAAGTCTTCACTCGCGATGGCGTAGAGAAAGACAAACGTGCACTTGAAATCGAACAGATGCAGCTTAAAGAAGCTAAGAAAGATCTAACTGAAGAGTTCCAAATTCTTGAGGGTGGCCTTCTTAACCGTGTTAAAGCTGTACTTCTGTCTGGTGGTTACTCTGAAGCTAAGCTTGATACTATCGGTCGTAAGCAATGGCTAGAGCAAGTTCTAGAAGACGATGCGCTACAAACACAGCTTGAGCAACTTGCTGAGCAGTGGGATGAGCTAAAAGCAGACTTTGATAAGAAGTTTGAAACTAAGCGTCGTAAAATCACTCAAGGTGATGATCTAGCGCCTGGCGTTCTTAAGATTGTTAAAGTTTACCTAGCGGTTAAACGTCGTATCCAGCCTGGTGATAAGATGGCCGGTCGTCACGGTAACAAAGGTGTAATCTCTAAGATTAACCCTGTTGAAGACATGCCATACGATGAGAAAGGTCAGCCTGTAGACATCGTACTTAACCCGCTGGGTGTACCATCGCGTATGAACATCGGTCAGATCCTAGAAGTTCACTTAGGTTTGGCTGCGAAAGGTATCGGTGACAAGATCAACCAAATGGTTAAGGAACAACAAGAACTGCATAAGTTCCGTGAGTTCCTACAGAAGGTTTACGATCTTGGCGATACTCGTCAGAAAGTTGATATTGCTGAACTGTCTGATGATCAAGTTCGTACACTGATCAAGAACCTGCGTGGCGGTCTACCGATTGCTACACCTGTGTTCGACGGTGCTTCTGAGTCTCTAATCAAAGAACTACTTAAACTGGGTGATCTGCCAGAATCTGGTCAGCTTAAACTGTTTGATGGTCGTACTGGTGATTCGTTTGAGCGTCCTGTAACTGTTGGTTACATGTACATGCTGAAACTGAACCACTTGGTTGATGACAAGATGCATGCTCGTTCAACTGGTTCTTACAGCCTAGTAACTCAGCAACCACTTGGTGGTAAAGCTCAGTTCGGTGGTCAGCGTTTCGGTGAGATGGAAGTATGGGCACTAGAAGCATACGGTGCTGCATATACTCTACAAGAAATGCTAACAGTTAAGTCGGATGACGTTAACGGCCGTACTAAGATGTACAAGAACATCGTAGATGGTAACCATAGCATGGAACCTGGCATGCCAGAGTCGTTCAACGTACTGTTGAAAGAGATTCGCTCGCTAGGTATCAACATCGAGCTAGAAGACGAAGAGTAATCCCTCTTTTTTATAAAGAAGATTGGATTACTTGGTAAAGGGGGCTCACTTTAGTCGGTGAGCTCCTTTAACTCCTTACAGGAGCTGAACGTGAAAGACTTATTAAACTTTCTAAAAGCACAGCATAAGACCGAAGAATTTGATGCAATCAAAATCGGTCTATCTTCACCAGACACGATCCGTTCGTGGTCTTTTGGTGAAGTTAAAAAGCCAGAAACAATTAACTATCGTACGTTCAAACCTGAACGTGATGGTCTGTTCTGTGCACGTATTTTTGGTCCAGTTAAAGACTACGAATGTCTTTGTGGCAAATACAAGCGCCTGAAGCACCGTGGTGTTATCTGTGAGAAGTGTGGCGTTGAAGTTACACAAACTAAAGTTCGTCGTGACCGTATGGGCCACATCGAGCTTGCTTCACCAGTTGCTCACATCTGGTTCCTAAAATCACTACCGTCTCGTATCGGTTTACTAATGGATATCCCTCTGCGTGATATCGAACGTGTTCTTTACTTCGAAATGTACGTAGTAACTGAACCGGGTATGACTGATCTAGAAAAATCTCAGATGCTTACTGAAGAAGAGTATCTGGATCGTCTAGAAGAGTGGGGTGACGAATTCACTGCTAAGATGGGTGCTGAAGCGATCAAAGATCTGCTTTCAACAATGGACCTTCATCAAGAAGTGGAAGAAATGCGCGAAGAGTTGGAAACAACTAACTCTGAAACTAAGCGTAAGAAAGTTACTAAGCGTTTGAAGCTAGTTGAAGCGTTCATTTCGTCAGGCAACAAGCCTGAGTGGATGATCCTAACTGTACTTCCAGTGCTACCGCCAGATCTACGTCCTCTAGTACCACTAGATGGCGGTCGTTTTGCGACCTCTGATCTGAACGACCTTTACCGTCGTGTGATCAACCGTAACAACCGTTTGAAGCGTCTTCTAGAGCTAGCGGCTCCAGACATCATCGTACGTAACGAAAAGCGTATGCTGCAAGAGTCTGTTGATGCCCTTCTAGATAACGGTCGTCGCGGTCGTGCGATCACGGGTTCTAACAAGCGCCCTCTGAAATCTCTTGCTGATATGATCAAGGGTAAACAAGGTCGTTTCCGTCAGAACCTTCTAGGTAAACGTGTAGACTACTCTGGCCGTTCTGTAATCACAGTTGGTCCATACCTTCGTCTACATCAGTGTGGTCTTCCTAAGAAGATGGCACTTGAGCTATTTAAGCCGTTCATCTACAGCAAGCTAGAAACTCGTGGCATGGCTACGACAATCAAAGCTGCTAAGAAAATGGTAGAGCGCGAAGAAGCGATCGTTTGGGATATCCTAGACGAAGTGATCCGTGAACACCCAGTACTGCTTAACCGTGCACCTACACTTCACCGTCTAGGTATCCAAGCGTTTGAACCAGTACTAATCGAAGGTAAAGCGATTCAGCTTCACCCACTAGTGTGTGCGGCATACAACGCCGACTTCGATGGTGACCAAATGGCGGTACACGTGCCTCTAACTCTAGAAGCACAGCTTGAAGCTCGTACCCTAATGATGTCGACGAATAACATTCTGTCGCCAGCATCAGGTGATCCAATCATCGTACCTTCTCAGGACGTTGTATTGGGTCTTTACTACATGACACGTGACAAGATCAACGTGAAAGGTGAAGGTATGTACCTTGCTGGCCCTGCTGAGGCTGAAAAGGCATACCGTACTAAGACTGCTGAGCTACACGCTCGCGTTAAAGTACGTATCACTGAAACTGTAGTAGATGAAGACGGCAATAGCACAACGAATACTGGCCTAGTTGATACGACTGTAGGTCGTGCAATGCTATGGCAGATCGTTCCAGCTGGCCTACCGTACAGCATCGTTAACCAAAAGTTAGGTAAGAAGCAGATCTCTACTCTTCTTAACGAGTGTTACCGTAAGCTTGGTCTAAAAGATACAGTAGTATTTGCTGACCAAATCATGTACGCAGGTTTCGCATACGCGGCACTTTCTGGTGTTTCTGTAGGTATCAACGATATGGTTGTTCCTCAAGCGAAATACGATGAAATTGAATCTGCTGAAGAAGAAGTTCGTGAAATCCAAGAGCAATTCCAATCAGGTCTTGTTACTGCGGGTGAGCGTTACAACAAAGTTATCGATATCTGGGCATCTACGAATGACCGCGTTGCGAAAGCAATGATGGATAACCTATCTTCTGAAACAGTTATCAACCGTGACGGCGAAGAAGAACAGCAAGAATCGTTCAACAGCATCTACATGATGGCCGACTCGGGCGCACGTGGTTCTGCTGCTCAGATTCGTCAGCTAGCAGGTATGCGTGGTCTGATGGCGCGTCCAGATGGTTCAATCATCGAAACGCCGATCACAGCGAACTTTAAAGAAGGTCTAAACGTCCTTCAGTACTTTATCTCAACGCACGGTGCTCGTAAGGGTCTTGCGGATACAGCACTCAAAACAGCAAACTCGGGTTACCTAACTCGTCGTCTAGTAGACGTTGCTCAAGACGTTGTAGTACACGAACATGACTGTGGCACGCATGAAGGTATCGATATGATGCCTCACATCGAAGGTGGTGACGTTAAAGTTGCACTTTCTGAGCTTGCTCTAGGTCGTGTAGTAGCTGAAGACGTTCTTAAGCCTGGTACTGAAGATGTACTGATTCCACGTAATACTCTGATTGATGAGAAGTGGTGTCAAATCATGGAAGACAACTCTGTAGATAGCATGAAAGTGCGCTCAGTTGTTACCTGTGATGCAGACTTCGGTTGTTGTGCACAGTGTTACGGTCGTGACCTAGCACGTGGCCACCTAGTGAACCAAGGTGAAGCAGTTGGTGTTATCGCTGCACAATCTATCGGTGAACCGGGTACACAGCTAACGATGCGTACGTTCCACATCGGTGGTGCGGCATCTACTGCAGCAGCAGAGAACAGCATCCAAGCTAAGACAACTGGTACTGTGAAACTTCACAATGCTAAGTTTGTAGTTAACAAAGATAAGAAACTGGTTATCACTTCTCGTGCATCTGAGATGACGATTATTGATGAGTTCGGCCGTACGAAAGAGAAGCACAAACTTCCTTACGGTTCGATGCTAACCAAAGGCGACAACGCAGCAGTTACTGCTGGTGAAGTTGTAGCTAACTGGGAAGCGCATACCATGCCAATCATCACTGAAGTGGCAGGCCGTATCCAATTCGTAGATATGATCGATGGTATTACAGTTTCTCGTCAAACTGACGATCTAACGGGTCTTTCTTCAAGTGAAGTAACAGACGCAGCAGCTCGCCCAGCAGCAGGTAAAGATATGCGTCCAGCTATCAAACTTGTTGATGAGCAAGGTAACGACGTAATGATCCCTGGTACTGATATGCCAGCTCACTACTTCCTACCTGGCAAAGCGATTGTAAATATCGAAGATGGCGCTGAAGTTGGCATTGGTGACACACTATCTCGTATCCCTCAAAAATCGAGCGGAAACAAAGATATCACCGGTGGTCTACCACGCGTAGCTGACCTATTCGAAGCTCGTAAGCCTAAAGAGCCTGCGATCCTTGCTGAGCACACAGGTACTGTGTCGTTTGGTAAAGAAACGAAAGGTAAGCGTCGTCTAGTAATCACTCGTGAAGGCGGTGACGCTTACGAAGAGATGATTCCTAAGCACCGTCAATTGAACGTGTTCGAAGGTGAGAAGATTGAACGTGGTGATGTAATCGCCGACGGTCCTGAAACTCCACACGATATCCTGCGTCTACGTGGTATCCACGCAGTAACTCAGTACATCGCGAACGAAGTTCAAGAAGTTTACCGCTTACAAGGCGTAAAGATTAACGATAAGCACATCGAGACTATCGTTCGTCAAATGCTACGTAAGTGTACAATCACTCATTCTGGTGACTCTCCGTTCCTACCTGGCGAACAAGTTGAGTACCACAATGTTAAGATTGCTAACCGTAAGCTAGAAGCTGAAGGTAAAGAACTAGTACGTTTCGAGCGTGACCTACTAGGTATTACTAAAGCATCTCTTGCAACTGAGTCATTCATCTCAGCTGCATCGTTCCAAGAAACGACTCGCGTACTAACAGAAGCTGCGGTTTCTGGTAAGCGTGATGACCTTCGCGGTCTGAAAGAGAACGTAATTGTTGGTCGTCTGATCCCAGCTGGTACTGGTTTCGCATACCACCAAGAGCGTCAAAAGCAACGTGAAGAAGAGCAAGAAGGTCCTTCAGCTGAACAAGCTACTGACAATCTAGCAGCACTTCTAAACGCTGGTTTCTCTTCAGAAGAGTAAGCTCTACGAGTAGTCTCTAAGAGATAAGAAAAAGGCACCTTCGGGTGCCTTTTTTGTATCTGGCGTATTGGTATTTAGCTATGACTTATAAAGTGATAGGTGTGATTATCTAGCTGGTGGGGTTGGATTTATGTCCTGAAGAGTGCTCTTTGAGGCCAGTAAGATAAAGGGTAGAGATGATTAGGCTGATTAGGGCTGTAACCATATGCTTATGGCTAAAGGTCAGGGCGAGCGAGTAAGCTCTGTCTGAAAGGTTCTGGGTAGTTTGGATAACCTTACAGACAAAACAAAAAGCTTGCACAGAGGCAAGCTTATTAAGGATTCAGCTAACTAAGCGCCTGGTGGAATCGCTAAACTGTCTGCAATAAGCTGGATAAGATTATCTTCTACTTCAAAACGTACTTCGAGTAGTTCACCTACTTTTGACATATCTCCTTCGAAGTTAGGCAACTCATCGTCTGCACTTACTTTAACGTACTTATCATTGAACTCTAGAAGCGGCTCGGTTGTAAGTACGATCTTCGCGTAAGTTGTATCAATCTCGTCATTGGTTTTAAAGCCTGTTGCTTGCCATTTTTTCATGACCATATCGTAGATCTTAAAATGACCCTCTGAGATATAATCGACAACATGATCGCAGAATGAGCTTATTTCTTTAGGAGAAGGGAGTTCAACAACGTTTGATTGCCCATTGCTAGCTGGCTGCAAGGCACCTAGCTTACAATACTCAACGATTAGAGACTGTCGAGTTTCGAGCCAATGATCGATGACCTCATTAGAGCCACCCCATTGTTCTTGTATTTGTTTGAATTTATTTAGCATGACCATGTCCTCATGATCTGATCACAACCTTGTGATCAAGTAATTGCCTAAGCAGGGTCCATTTATTGGTATCTACTAAAAGTAATAGTTTGAATTATTCTCTGCTACAACTCTAGTATGAAATCAGATTGCCAGTAAAATGAACGAACTGCAAGCAATGAGGCATAGGGATGTTAAAAAAAAGTGATAACAAAATGACAGAGCAAGCTTATTGGTGCGTCGTTTCAGGTAGTGATATTTGGGTTAATAATGATCAGTTTCCTTATGGCTCAGCTGAAGAGCTAGGGCTGGATGTCGAGCATGCAATCTGCATTGGTCAGCATCAAGGTCGTAAGGTGTATTGGCTCAACGATTGCGATGTGGAGATTGATCTGAGCATGGTCAGCCTAAGAGATTTGCTTCACTGGCCTGAATCAAGTTTTCTGATCGCAAGCAAAGCTATCCAGTATGGGCACATGACACAAAGTATGCGTTTTTGTCCTCAGTGCGGCGGTCGTAATCATTTGAATCATAATCAGGTGGCGATGCAATGTGGAGACTGCCGAACGCTTCATTACCCTCGTATCTTCCCGTGCATCATTGTCGCTGTACGAAACGACAACAAGATATTACTTGCGCAGCACCCAAGGCATAAAACGGGTATGTACACCGTAATAGCGGGCTTCCTAGAGGTTGGAGAAACCCTAGAGCAGTGTGTGACGCGAGAAGTCAAAGAAGAAACGGGTATCGACGTGAGTAACATTCGTTACTTTGGTAGCCAGCCATGGGCGTTTCCATCGAGTATGATGATGGCCTTTCTTGCTGACTATGCTGGTGGAACGCTCAAACCTGATTACAGTGAACTGTCGGATGCCCAATGGTTTGACGTAACAAGCCTACCTGATGTTGCTCCAGTCGGAACGATTGCAAGACAATTGATTGAGAATACAGTCGATGACGTAAGGAAAGACGGCGTCGCGGAGCAAGAACTAGAACATTAAATTACCTGTGATAGTATTTGGCCTATGAGTGGTCAAACACTAAAAAAAACCCTCCACAAGTGGAGGGGGTAAGTAAGATGTCGTTATGAGATGCTGAGTAGTGACTACTCAGTTGTTATAATTGTAATTTTCGCTAGCGAACAAATTTTTAACATGCTCCTGTAATTGGGTGCAAATTAAGCATGGATTTAAAAGTTAATAACTTGATCTAGGTTGCAAAGCACACAGCTTTTACCCTTCAATCAGTGTTAGAATACTTGCCACCAAAACTAGACAAGATTGAATTGGAATTTAACGGAATGACCGAATTAAAAAACGATCGCTATTTACGCGCACTTTTAAAACAGCCTGTTGATTACACACCGGTATGGATGATGCGCCAAGCTGGCCGCTATCTTCCAGAGTACAAAGCAACGC
This sequence comes from Vibrio sp. 10N.286.46.A8, assembly GCF_041470165.1. NCBI lineage: Bacteria > Pseudomonadati > Pseudomonadota > Gammaproteobacteria > Vibrionales > Vibrionaceae > Vibrio > Vibrio sp. 10N.286.46.A8. Next base: position 3,272 of record NZ_JBFRLX010000039.1, on the reverse strand, counting down.
GCGCTGAAGCGGGCGATTTCATGTCTTTGTGCAAAAACGCTGAACTAGCATCAGAAGTAACACTTCAACCTTTACGTCGTTTCCCGCTTGATGCGGCAATCTTGTTCTCTGACATCCTAACTATCCCAGATGCGATGGGGTTAGGTTTGTACTTCGAAACAGGTGAAGGCCCTAAGTTTGAACGCCCTATCACATGTAAAGCTGACGTAGAAAAGATTGGCCTACCGGACCCTGAAGGTGAACTTCAATACGTAATGAATGCCGTTCGTCAGATCCGTAAAGACCTGAAAGGCGAAGTGCCACTGATTGGTTTCTCTGGTAGCCCTTGGACATTGGCAACTTACATGGTTGAAGGCAGCAGCTCGAAGGCGTTCACTAAGATCAAGAAGATGATGTATGCAGAGCCACAAACGTTGCACTTACTTCTAGATAAGCTGGCTGACACTGTTATTGAATACCTGAACGCGCAAATTAAAGCAGGTGCACAATCGGTAATGGTATTCGACACATGGGGTGGTGTACTTACTCCGCGTGACTACAACCTGTTCTCACTGCAGTACATGCACAAAATTGTCGATGGCCTAATTCGTGAAAACGAAGGTCGCCGTGTACCGGTTACTCTGTTCACTAAGAACGGTGGCATGTGGCTAGAATCTATCGCAGCGACTGGCTGTGATGCAGTTGGCCTAGACTGGACAATCAATATTGCTGATGCAAAAGCACGTATTGGCGATAAAGTGGCTCTACAAGGCAACATGGACCCATCAGTACTTTACGCACAACCTGAGCGTATTCGTGAAGAAGTCGGCACTATCCTTGAAGGTTTTGGTGACGGCGGTACTGGCCACGTATTTAACCTTGGCCATGGTATTCACCTAGATGTGCCACCAGAAAATGCTGGTGTATTTGTGGACGCAGTTCACGACCTATCTAAGCCATACCATAAGTAATTCAGTATGTGTTTTTAGAAAAAGCGCTGTCGAGAAATCGGCAGCGCTTTTTTATTATCTTTTTATCCGCACCCAATATCGGTTTAATCATCGTTGATGTGCAGCTAATTAGGTATTTGGATCATGGTAGGTCAAATGCTCTGATACGTGCTTCCTGATATAGGGAATGACTTCACTTTCGAACCATGGATTTTTCTTGAGCCAGATATTATTACGTGGTGAAGGATGGGGAAGTGGCAAAAATTCTGGAGCCCAAGCCTGCCAGTTACGTACCGTTTCAGTGAGTGTGCTGGTGGCTTTATCTTTTAGATAATAGTTTTGCGCATACTGACCAATCAGCAAGGTCATTTGGATGTTGGGCAGTGATTGCAGCACTTTTTGGTGCCATAGCGCAGCGCACTCTTTTCGTGGCGGTAGATCGCCACTTTTCCCTTTTCCTGGATAGCAAAAGCCCATCGGGACAATCGCGACTTTTTGTTCGTCATAAAACGTATCGCTATCCATTCCTAGCCATTCTCTTAATCGCTCGCCACTGGCATCATTCCAAGGGATAGATGATTCATGAACCTTGATACCGGGTGCTTGCCCTATGATTAACAAGCGCGCGTTTGGGTGTGCCTGAATTACTGGATTTGCACCATGTGATAAATGAGGCTCACAAGCGGTGCATTGTCGTATCTCGGTGAGCAGTGACGAGAACATCAGTAGCCTTTATCAAAATCAATGGTGTGATTCAGTGTAAAACCATCTCGCCATTGTTGGTAATTATTGGCGAAGATCTCCACGACCTGTCTTGGCTCACTAAGAGCCGCAATGTGTGGGGTGATGGTCACTTGCGGCAACGTCCAAAACGGGTGTTCTTGTGTGAGAGGTTCGCATTCAAAGACATCTAAGAAAGCGTGTTCAACCCATTTATTCTTAATCGCAAGCAGTAACGCTTTATTGTCTACGCTTTCCCCGCGACCCACATTAAACAGCAATACGTTAGAGCAGTAGCTTAAGGTGGTTTGATTCAGTAGTTGGTAGGTCTCATCCGTTGATGGCAGGGTGTTCACTACAATATCCGCTTGCTTGAGGGCGGCTTCTAGTTCATTAATGTGGAAAGTGTCTTTGAAGGTTTCTTGTTTTGATGGGATACCTGTCCGGTTGACACCTATGGTGTGAATACCAAAAGCAGCAGCGGTTTTAGCTAAATGACTGCCAATTGACCCCGTTCCTAAAATCACCATGGTTTTGTCAGTTAGGCTGGTATAAAGCTGCGGCTGCCAGTTTCGTTGTACTTGTTGCTGGTGGTAGTGAGGAAAGTGTCTACAGTGGCTGATCGTGTAACCCAACACGTATTCAGTAATCGCAGGGCCGAAGATGCCTTTGACGTTGGTCAGCGTATAATCTTGGCGAAGATCCGGCTGAGTGAGTTTATTGATTCCAGCATAGGTACTTTGCACCCAGTCTAGCTTTTTAAACTCATTAAGTCGCTCTACTATTAAAGGAGGAGCAGCCAGTACGATCTCAGCTAATTCGGGGTTTTGAGTGATTTCGAGGTCAGGTAACCCTTGGTTTAGAATCAGTTGCGTATAGGTATCGTCATGCTCGGTAAGAATATAGAGCTTATTCGTAAAATTGTTCATCGGCTTACCTTTTCCCCCCAGGGTTTATCAAGTACACTTTCGCTGTCTTTTTCTGCAATTATTGAGTGACTATGCTTCAGAATCCACTGCAGGTTCGTCTTGAAAAGTTAGAACCTTGGCAACAAATTACTTTTATGGCGTGTCTATGTGAGCGTATGTATCCTAACTATGCCATGTTTTGTGAGAATACAGAATTTGCGGAAGCTCGAATCTACCGTGATGTTTTGGATAGCATTTGGGAAATCCTAACCGTTAAAACGGCAAAGGTGAACTTTGAGCGTCAACTTGAGAAAGTAGAAGAGCTATTCCCTAGCGCAGATGATTTTGATTTCTATGGTGTTTACCCTGCAATGGACGCATGCCAAGGCTTAGCAACATTAATCCATGGTCTACTTGATCGTGAGCATATGTTGGAAGCGGTAATTAAAGTGAGTCAACAATCGGTGAAGACGGTTGCTGAGCTTGAGTTTGCTCAAGGCGCTGAAGAAGTGACGAACGAAAACCAGAAAGAAAACGAAGCGGTATGTGAAGAGTGGGACGTTCAGTGGGCCATTTTCCGACCTCTACGTGAAACGACTGAGCGTGACTTAGAGCTGATCAAAGACCTACGCCACGAACTGCGTGAAGACCCAGTGAGCAACATTGGTGTTGCGTTATAATTCGCTATCGCATCAAAGTCAGATACAACAAAGGC
>NZ_JBFRLX010000038.1:0-25956 GCF_041470165.1 Vibrio sp. 10N.286.46.A8 | reverse complement strand
CAAGAGGCATCCATTAAATGTTACTTACAAAAATATGACATAGATCTCACCAAGTCTAAATATAGAGTAAAAACACTAAAAAACAACCCATACCCATTAATTATCAATAAGTTAATTAAATTAAAAATACAAAAATCAAAACCATGCCAAATTCATCTGGTCTGAACAGATCATAGTGGCCTCTGGGAGCATTGTATCGACCACTCACCTCGGGTAGCCTGCTCAACCATTAAACAAATTCACACGTTTTCTTTGCGGATACCGACTTGTCGTTTAGTCAGACTTTGAACAGGATTTTAATGGACATCGCCTCAACATTTGAATGCCACCGTCGCGCATGAAACACCTCCCCCACACTCGTAAGTCAACGCACTTCGAAAAACTAATTTCTATCTGGTTGCCGCCACTCAGCAACCTGAATTTTCAGCTACGCTTCCCTAAGTTTGTTTCAGATTTTCTTTCTATAGCTTTAAAAGCGCAGCCTCAAAACACGACATCACTTTCTGTGATTTCTAGTGGAGACTCATAATGAGCCAACCCGAGACAAATACACCGGAATCAGTCGACGATTCTCGACTGAATAAACGCCTTAAAGATATGCCTGTCGCTATCGTTGGTATGGCGAGCATGTTTGCAAACTCTCGCTACCTGAATAAATTTTGGGATCTTATCAGCGAAAAGATCGATGCGATTACTGAAGTACCAGATACGCACTGGCGTCCAGAAGATTACTACGATTCAGATCGTACTACGCCAGACAAGTCTTACTGTAAGCGCGGTGGTTTCATCCCAGAAGTAGACTTCAACCCTATGGAGTTCGGTCTTCCGCCAAATATCCTAGAACTGACTGATACTTCACAGCTGCTTTCTTTGATCGTTGCAAAAGAAGTACTTGAAGATGCCAAGCTGCCTGAAGGCTACGATCGCGATAAGATCGGTATCACGCTCGGTGTTGGTGGTGGTCAAAAGATCGCTCAAAGCCTAAATGCTCGTCTTCAATACCCTGTTTTGAAAAAAGTCTTCAAGAGCAGTGGTATCAGCGACGACGACAGCGAAATGCTGATCAAAAAATTCCAAGACCAATACATCCACTGGGAAGAGAACTCATTCCCTGGTTCATTGGGTAACGTAATTTCAGGTCGTATTGCTAACCGCTTTGACCTTGGTGGCATCAACTGTGTAGTAGATGCTGCGTGTGCAGGCTCTCTAGCCGCAATGCGTATGGCTCTAAGTGAGCTGGTTGAAGGCCGCAGCGAAATGATGATCACAGGTGGTGTGTGTACTGATAACTCACCAACCATGTACATGAGCTTCTCTAAAACACCTGCGTTTACCACCAATGAAACCATTCAACCTTTCGACATCGACTCAAAAGGCATGATGATTGGTGAAGGCATCGGCATGGTTGCTCTTAAGCGTCTTGAAGATGCAGAGCGCGACGGCGACAGAATCTACTCAGTGATAAAAGGTGTCGGTTCTTCTTCGGATGGTAAGTTCAAGAGTATTTACGCACCTCGCCCTGAAGGACAAGCAAAAGCACTAAAACGTGCTTACGATGATGCTGGTTTCGCACCGCACACACTTGGCCTTTTAGAAGCGCACGGTACAGGTACTGCAGCGGGCGATGTGGCTGAATTTGGTGGCTTAAACTCGGTATTCAGTGAGAACAATGAAGAGAAGCAACACATTGCGTTAGGCTCTGTGAAATCTCAAATTGGTCACACTAAATCAACCGCGGGTACTGCCGGTTTAATCAAAGCTGCATTAGCACTGCACCACAAAGTACTGCCGCCAACGATTAACGTATCGGCTCCGAATCCTAAGTTGGATATCGAGAACTCACCGTTCTACCTAAATACACAAACGCGTCCTTGGATGAAACGTGTCGACGGCACACCACGCCGTGCAGGTATCAGCTCATTCGGTTTTGGTGGCACTAACTTCCACGTTGTATTGGAAGAGTACACGCCAGAGCACGCTCGCGGTGATAAATACCGTCAGCGCCAAGTACCGCAAACTCTGCTGTTCAGCGCAGAATCTCGTCAAGCACTGATCAATGAGCTAAAACAAGTTTCAACTCAAGCTATCGATGCTGCGTTCAAATTAGAAGCGCTTGCTGAGCAACATGGCTTGCGCGAAGTTGACGCTAAGCATGCTCGTCTTGGTTTAGTCGTGACTGACCAAGCAGATCTTTTAGCGCAACTGACTCAAGCGCTTTCTATGCTTGAGAGCCAAACAAAAACACATTGGCAGATGCCAAACGGTACTAGCTACCGTGAGTCGGCACTGATTGCAGAAAATGGTGCGGGTAAAGTAGCAGCTCTGTTTGCAGGTCAAGGTTCGCAATACCTAAACATGGGTCGCGAGCTTGCATGTCACTACCCTGAGATGCGTCAACAGCTTGCTCAAGCGGATCAAGTATTTGGTCAGCACAAGAAAACGGCTCTGTCGCAAATTCTGTTCCCAATTCCAACTTTCACACCAGAAGCAACCAAAGCTCAAGAAGCGGTGTTAACCAACACCGCCAATGCTCAAAGTGCGATTGGTACTGTGTCTATGGGTCAGTTCGACATCATGACTCAAGCTGGCTTCAAAGCTGACATGGTCGCAGGCCACAGCTTTGGTGAGCTAAGCGCACTATGTGCATCGGGTGTTATCTCGCAAGACGATTACTACCAGCTAGCTTTCGCTCGTGGCGATGCGATGGCTGCAACACCAGAACAAGGTGACAGCGGTACGATGTTTGCGGTCATCCTAGACGCAGACAAACTTCCAACCGTTGAAAGCTGCATCAGCCAATTCGAAGGCGTGAGCATTGCCAACTACAACGCTCCGACTCAACTGGTTATTGCAGGTCCAACTGCGACGGTTCAACAAGCAGCACAAGCGCTAACAGAACAAGGTTTCAAAGCGATTGCTCTGCCAGTGTCTGGTGCTTTCCACACACCGCTTGTTGCTCACGCTCAAAAACCATTTGCTGCTGCAATTGATAAAGCTTCATTCAGCGCTCCAACGCTGCCGCTTTACTCAAACGCAACAGGCAAACTTCACAGCAAAGACGCTAAAGCGATCAAGAAAGCGTTCAAGCAACACATGCTGCAATCGGTTCGTTTCAGCGAGCAAATTGAAGCGATGTATGAAGCAGGCGCGCGTGTATTCGTTGAGTTCGGTCCGAAGAACATTCTTCAAAAGCTGGTTGAGAAAACATTAGCTGATAAGAACGAAGAGCTTTACGCAATCAGCATCAACCCAAGCCCTAAAGGCGACAGTGACCAACAGCTTCGCTTAGCTGCGGTTCAACTGTGCGTGGCTGGTGTTTCATTAGACAACATTGACCCTTACCAAGCTGACATTGCTGAACCTGCGAAGGCATCACCAATGAACATCAAGCTGAATGCAACCAACTACATCAGCCCTGCTACTCGTAAGAAAATGGATCAATCATTGGCTTCGGGCAACGTCACCGAAAAGACTGAGATTGTTGAAGTGAAAGTTGAAGTCGAGAAAATCGTGGAAAAAGAAGTGATTAAAACAGAAATCGTTGAAGTACCTGTGACTGCTCCTCAAGCTTCAAATGTACAACAGTCAACTGCTCCAGCACCAAGTGCACAAGTAGTAACAGCAGCTCAGCAGCCACAAGTGGCGCAACCTGCACCAGCGACTATCCAGCCAGCAGCTCAAGTAACGGTTGATGAGTCTTCACTGCAATCGTTCTTCAATGCTCAACAACAAGCAGCAGAAGTACATCAGCAATTCTTGGCGATTCCTCAGCAATACGGTGACACGTTCAACACCCTAATGTCTGAGCAAGCGAAAATGGCAACAGCAGGCGTAGCAATTCCTGAGAACCTACAGCGTTCTATGGAGATGTTCCACCAGCACCAAGCTGAAACGCTAAAAGCTCACGCTCATTACCTAGAAATGCAAGCGCACAGCAACAACTCAGCACTTAATATGCTGACGCAAGGTTCAGTACAAACGGCACAACCAACCTTCGTTGCGTCTGTAAATGCTCAGCCAGCGATTCAAGCTCCAGCTCCAGTTACTCCAACTACGACTCCAGCAGCTATCGTTCAACAGCCTGTAGCTCAAGTACAAGCGACTCCTGTCCAAGCCGCACCAGTTCAAGCTCAGTCTGTTCAAGTTACGCCAGTACAGAAAGCAGCTCCTGCAACACAAGTAGCGGCTCAAGCGGCAGCGTCTGTTGCAGCTCAACCTGTGCCAGTTAAAGCGCAACCAGCTCCTGTGGCTGCACCAGTAGCAGTACAAACAGCCGACGCTGAAAAAGTGATGTTAGAAGTCGTTGCCGAGAAAACGGGTTACCCAACGGAGATGCTTGATCTAGAAATGGACATGGAAGCAGACCTTGGTATCGACTCAATCAAGCGCGTAGAGATCCTTGGTACCGTTCAAGACGAAATGCCAAACCTACCTGAGCTGAACCCTGAAGATTTAGCTGAGTGTCGTACTCTTGGTGAAATCGTCGAGTACATGAACAGTAAAAGCATGAACAGCAAGATGCCAGCATCAGCGTCTGTGGCAGCACAGCCAAGCGCAACTGCTCCTGTTCAAGCTGCTAACGGTCTTGATGCGAAAGTCGTTCAACAAACCATGCTAGAAGTGGTTGCTGAGAAGACAGGTTACCCCACTGAAATGCTTGATCTAGAAATGGATATGGAAGCTGACCTTGGTATCGACTCAATTAAACGTGTTGAGATTCTTGGTACGGTTCAAGATGAACTGCCGACTCTTCCAGAGCTAAACCCTGAAGACTTAGCTGAGTGTCGCACTCTTGGCGAAATCGTTGCCTACATGAACAGCAAGCTTCCGGCTTCTGCTCCTGCGCCTTCACTAGCACCAGCCGTTGCTCCGGCAACATCTAGCAATGGTCTAGATGCGGCTGTCGTTCAAAAAACCATGTTAGAAGTAGTCGCAGAGAAAACGGGCTACCCGACTGAAATGCTCGACCTAGCAATGGACATGGAAGCTGACCTTGGTATCGACTCAATCAAGCGTGTTGAAATTCTAGGTACGGTTCAAGACGAGCTACCGACTCTTCCAGAACTGAACCCTGAAGATCTCGCTGAGTGTCGTACTCTAGGCGAGATAGTCGACTACATGAACAGCAAGCTTCCAGCTTCTGCTCTAGTAGCGGCTCAAGTATCTGCACCAGTACAAGCAGTATCAAACGGTTTAAACGCAGAACAAGTTCAAAGCACAATGCTGAGCGTAGTGGCTGATAAAACGGGCTACCCAACAGAAATGCTCGACCTAGCAATGGACATGGAAGCAGACCTTGGCATCGACTCAATCAAACGTGTTGAGATCCTTGGTACGGTTCAAGACCAGCTACCAACATTGCCAGAGCTGAATCCTGAAGACCTAGCTGAGTGTCGTACTCTGGGTGAAATCGTTGACTACATGAATAGTAAGCTAGGCGCTACTGCTACTACGAGTACAGAAGTCGCTGCAGCAACTGTAGAAAGCACGAGCAACGACCTAAATCCTGCTCATGTTCAATCAACCATGATGGAAGTGGTTGCCGACAAAACTGGCTACCCAGCAGAAATGCTAGACCTAGCGATGGACATGGAAGCAGACCTTGGTATCGACTCAATCAAACGTGTTGAGATTTTAGGTACAGTTCAAGACCAGCTACCAACGCTGCCAGAACTAAACCCTGAAGACCTAGCTGAGTGTCGTACGCTTGGTGAAATCGTTACTTACATGCAAAGCAAGCTATCCGCTGCTGCACCCGTAGCGACTCCAAAAGCTGAATCAGTAACGCCTATCGCAGAAACAGCGACAGCGGAACTTCCTCCACACAATGAGGTAGCGCTAAAAAAGCTACCAGCGGCAGATAAACTCGTCGATTGTTTCTCAAAAGACGCTTGCGTCGTGATCACAGATGATGGTCACAACGCTGGTGTTCTAGCAGAAAAGTTGACCGCTAACGGCATTCAAGTTGCCGTAGTGCGTAGTGCCCTTTCTGCCGCGTCACCTTTAAACAGTGAAATCGCAAGCTACACACTCAACAGCGTCGATGATGCTGGTGTGACTGCAGTTATTAACGACATCGAAGCAGACCTTAAAACGTCAAACAAAGTGATTGCTGGCTTCATTCATTTACAAGCTATCGTTGATGCGAAACAAAGCAACGAGCAAGCGGTTAACTTGAATGCAGACTCCAGAGCTTCACTAACCACAGCGTTCTTATTCGCGAAGCACCTAAATGGCCAACTGAATGCCGTTTCTGGTCGTAGTGTGTTCTTCACACTAAGCCGTATCGATGGTGGCTTTGGTTACCTAGATACTAAGCAACTAGCGAATGCAGAACTCAACCAAGCCGCGTTGTCTGGTCTAACTAAGACACTGAGCCATGAATGGTCAAACGTGTTCTGCCGCGCATTGGATGCTGACGCTTCTATTGATGCTCGTCACCTAGCTGAAGCTATCACAGGCGAACTGTTCGATATCGATACCAACACGGTTGAAATCGGCCTTAGCCATGCGGAAAACGGTGAATCTGGTCGTGCAACATTGATTGCGACAACACCAGGTGCTGCACAAACTAAAAACACAGGCGCTCAACTCACCAAGAGCGACAAAGTTCTGGTGACGGGTGGCGCTAAAGGCGTGACGTTTGAATGTGCACTGACGCTTGCTAAGCAATGTAAGTCTCACTTCATTCTTGCAGGTCGTAGTAAGCATATTACTTCAGCTGAGCTACCTCAGTGGGCACAAGGCAAGCAAGAGAAAGAGCTAAAACCAGCGGCTATCGCTCACCTACAAGCAACAGGTGACAAACCAACGCCGAAGAAAGTTGATACCTTGCTAAAACCTGTATTGAGCAGCCTTGAAATCAACGCAGCACTTGCCGCTTTCAACGAGATTGGCGCGAGCGCTGAATACCTAAGCTTAGATGTGTCGAACCATGAGTCAGTAGCGAAAACACTGGTAAACTTCGACGACATTACAGGTCTTATCCACGGTGCAGGTGTACTGGCTGACAAACACATTCAAGACAAAACGCTTGATGAGCTAAACATGGTTTACGGCACGAAAGTGGGCGGGCTAGAAGCAGTTCTTGGCGGTCTTGATAGCAGCAAGCTAAAACTGATTGCGATGTTCTCTTCGGCGGCGGGTTTCTACGGAAACACAGGCCAAAGTGATTACTCGATGTCTAACGAGATCCTAAACAAAGCGGCTCTGCAATTGTCTGCGCGTAACCCTCAAGCGAAAGTGATGAGCTTCAACTGGGGACCGTGGGACGGTGGCATGGTCAACGCAGCATTGAAACGTATGTTCACAGAGCGCGGCGTGTACGTAATTCCTCTTCAGGCAGGTGCAGAGCTGTTTAGTTCTCAACTACTGAACGAAACTGGCATTCAACTGCTGGTTGGTACGAGCATGCAAGGTTCTGACAACAAGGAAGCTGCTGTAAAAAAGCTTAATGCGGAGTCTGTGCATCTTGCAAAGAGTCCGCTGAATACAAGCATCACTGTGACACGTCATCTTGATCCTAAGGCATTGCCTTTCATTCAAGATCACTGCATTGCCGGTAACCCAGTGTTACCGACAGTCTGTGCCATCCAATGGATGCGTGAAGTCGCTGAGCAACTGTTAGGGGTGAACGTTAGCGTTCACAACTACAAACTGCTGAAAGGTGTGATTTTTGATACTGATGAAGTGCAAGAGCTAACGCTTGTCTTGTCTGCAGACACTAAAAAGCCGTCTTCTGATGCTAAATCAAAAGATCAGCTAAAAGCAGTGATCAGTTGCCAAGGGCGACCACAGTATCAAGCTCAGTTGCAAATCGCTGCTGTGCAAGTGTCTGAAGATGTTCAACAAGCGTCGACAAAGCGCTTTGAAGCCAACACTTCAGCACCTGTAACAACGGCACAAGCTCTATACAGTGACGGCACTCTGTTTCACGGACCAAGACTGCAAGGTGTTACCTCAGTCGAACGCTTTGACGACTTAGGCTTATTGGCTCAATGCCAGTTGCCTCAGATTGAAAACAGCGACTGCGGATCATTTATTCCGAAGCAAGGCTTTGGCGATAGCCAACCATTTGCTGAAGATTATCTGTTGCAAGCAATGCTGGTATGGGCTCGATTGAAGTACGGCGCGGCAAGTCTACCGTCTGCAATTGGTGAGTTTGTTTGTTACGCACCGATGCACAATGGTGACCAAGGTTGGCTAGAACTGAGCGTGATAAAAAGCACGGCTCGTTCACTGCAGGCTGATATCTCGCTTTACCACCAAGATGGTCGTTTAAGTGCGGTAATGAAAGGTGCCAAAGTCACCATCAGCAAGAGCTTAAACGACGCATTTTTGCCGAAGTCTAGCTCTGCAGTATCGAAGAAAGAGGCGACTAAGAACGCAGAAAAGGAGCAATTGTCATAGTGACTGTTCCTACTAATAAAGCGATGCCATTGCGCATCGCTCTTTTAGCTCAGCCAGCAAACGCGGCTGAGCTTTCTGCCGACTTATCACCTTCGCTTCCAGAGATAGTTACTGTTGTGGTTGATGGCAATTTTAATCAAGCACTTGCTCACGCCATCGAGACAGTCAATCAAGGTAATGTTGTTAAGCTTTGTTTGGATACTCAATCACCATCATTGTTGATGTTGAGTGCGCTGAATGCTGCTCAGAATAAGATTCACCCACACGCTTATCTAGCGGGTTTTGTAGATACAGCTACCGGAGATAGCATTCAGCTAGCTCTGGATATTGCGCGCCGCCCCGCGACAGATTTAAGTCATCAACAGCAACACTCTGACTTATCGGCTTCGCAACAGTTTGGTCAATTGCTGAATATGGTGAATGCAATATCGAGCCGTTCATTGCCGAGTCATTCATTACCTAACAATTATTGGTTCACTGAGCCGAACAAAGCACGTGTTGCTGCATTAACTTTTAGTGACGATAGCCAAAAATCCACCAGCCTGATATTGACTCAAGCGACCGGTTTGCACGAACCAAAGCCATTACTATCGAGCGAGCGTTTGATGTTTGTGGTTTCTGGCAATGACCAAGCTGAATTGGTTTCTCAGCTAGCTTCACTAAGAGCTGAGCTTAAATACGTTAACGAATCGGCGGACCGTGAACTTGCTATCGCCAGCTTGATGCATTCAAACCTAAGCCATTTTCAACACAATATGGGCCTTGGTGCGAATATCGTGATTCAGGCAGCTTCAATTGATGCTGCACTACAAGAGATCACAGCGCTAGAAAATGCGTTGCCAAAAGTAATGGCTGACAATAGCCACTACAAAACGCCAGCAGGCAGTTGTTTCTCACCAAAGCCTCAAAGCAAAGGTGGTGTTGCATTTGTTTACCCTGGTGTTGGCACGGTTTATCCCGGCATGTTGCGCGAGTTTCACCAACATTTCCCACAGTTATTTGCCCGCTTAGAGCGAGAAGGTGACTTGAAAGAAATGCTGCAGGCTGAAAAAACCTACGCTGAAGACTCGCAAGAAATGTCGCTCAGTGAATTAGCCATTGCAGGTGTGGGCAGTAGTTATCTGTTAACACAACTGCTGTGTGATGAATTCAAAGTGCAGCCAGATTTCGCCTTGGGTTACTCCAAGGGTGAAGCTTCCATGTGGGCTAGCTTGAATGTTTGGAAAAACCCACATGCGCTGATTGAGATGACTCAAACCAGTCCTATCTTCACTACGGCTATTTCTGGCGAACTCACCGCAGTACGTCAAGATTGGCAGCTGAACGGCGACGAAAGCATCCAATGGAATAGCTTTGTGGTTCGCAGTGATGCGCAAGCGATTGAAGCTCTGTTACCAGAATTCCCACGCGCTTATCTCGCTATCATCCAAGGTGATACTTGCGTGCTAGCAGGTTGTGAAAGCACATGTCGTGCACTACTCAAGAAACTGGGTAAACGTGGTATTGCCGCTAACCGTGTTACTGCGATGCACACCACACCAGCGCTGAGTCAGCATAGCCAAGTGCGTGAGTTTTACACGCAACCACTGTTCGACGAATTGCCAAAGCATATCCGCTTTATCAGCGCAGCAGGTCTACCGACTGGCGCACCAATCGATATCGACAGCGACAGCATCGCCCTTTCGATTGCCGACACTTTCTGTTCAACGTTAGATTTCACCGCGTTGATCCAGAGTGCGCGTCAACAAGGTGCGCGTCTGTTTGTCGAAGTAGGTGCCGATCGTCAAACCAGCACATTGATCGACAAGATCAATCGTAGCGACGACGTAGCCGACCAGTACTGCACAATCGCTTCCAATGCCAAAGGCGGTGACGATGTTGTCACGCTCATCAAGTGCATTGGTCAGCTCATTACTCATCAAATTCCATTGTCTGTCGAGCCACTTATTGAAGGCCTAGAACAACAGATCACCACGAAGCAATTAAGTGGTGTGTCTCAAGGCAGCGCAGTGAATCATCAAGGAGAGCTAGTATGAGTTCTCAATCGAACCAGTATCAGGCTCAAGTTCAAGTTCAAGTTCAAACTAAGAATAAGCAGCAAGTGAAGTGCAATAAGATCGCGATTGTCGGTATTGCTAACCAATACCCAGAAGCTGATACGCCAAAAGACTTTTGGCAAAACTTGCTGAATAAAAAAGATTCTCGAACCACATTAAGCGCTGAAAAGCTAGGTGCTAAACCTGAAAGCTATCAGGGCGTGCAAGGTGAGTCAGACCGCTTTTACTGTGATAAAGGCGGCTACATTGAAAACTTCAATTTCGATAGCAATGGCTACCGCTTAACAGCAGAATCATTCAACGGTGTTGACCAGAGTTTCCTATGGGCTTTGGATACCAGTCGAAAGGCGTTAGTCGACGCAGGTATTGATTTAAATGCCGATGTTTTAGAGCGCACAGGCGTGATCATGGGTGCCCTTTCGTTCCCAACCACACGTTCAAACGACTTGTTTCTGCCGATGTATCACTCAGTGGTCGAGAAAGCACTTAAAGATAAATTGGCTAATGACCAGTTTTCACTGCTACCAACTAATGATACCGCGCAAGATCTCAATCCTATCAATGGTGCAGCGGCACACAACGCCTCTAAGTTAGTGGCTGATGCGCTAGGTTTAGGCAACGTGCAACTTAGCCTAGATGCGGCATGTGCAAGCTCAGTGTATTCATTGAAGTTAGCATGTGATTACTTGAACACGGGCAAGGCCGACATGATGTTGGCTGGCGCGGTATCAGGTGCTGACCCATTCTTTATCAACATGGGTTTTTCCATCTTCCACGCTTACCCTGACCACGGTGTTTCGGTTCCGTTTGATAGCAACAGTAAAGGTCTGTTTGCTGGCGAAGGTGCCGGTGTTTTAGTCCTAAAACGCTTAGCTGATGCAGAACGTGATGGCGACAATATCTATGCAGTTGTCAGCGGTATTGGCTTGTCGAACGATGGTCGTGGCCAGTTCGTATTAAGCCCAAACAGCAAAGGACAAGTACAAGCCTTTGAACGCGCTTACGAGGCTTCAAACCTAACACCAGACAGCATTGAAGTGATTGAGTGTCACGCAACTGGCACACCATTAGGTGACAAGGTTGAGTTAACCTCAATGGAGCGTTTCTTTGCTGACAAATTGAATGGTTCTAACCCGCCATTGATTGGCTCTGCGAAGTCAAACCTCGGCCACTTACTGACTGCAGCCGGTATGCCGGGGATTATGAAAATGATCTTTGCGATGAAAGAAGGCGTGCTTCCTCCAAGTATTAATTTGGACAAGCCCCTATCGTCGCCTGAAGTTTTATTTGGCCCACAGACTCTGCCAACGCAGGTTCAACCTTGGCCAAGTAAAGCGGGTAACTCAGAGCGCTGCGCGGGTGTTTCTGTATTTGGTTTCGGTGGTTGTAACGCTCACTTACTGCTTGAAGCGTATTCAGACACGAGTCATGTAACCCAGACTTTAGAGTCGGCATCTCCAAGCCTACAACCGTCTAATTTAAGCATTACTGGCCTAGCGTCTCACTTCGGTTCTCTGCAAAGCATCAACGCGCTGAGCACTGCAATTGAAACCAACAACGATGCTTTCATTGCTTTGCCTAAGAAACGCTGGAAAGGCTTAGACCAACATCCAGAACTACTGAATCAGTTTGGTTTACACGGCATTCCAAACGGAGCGTACATCGATCAATTCGATCTCGATTTCCTACGCTTTAAAGTGCCGCCGAATGAAGATGACCGTTTGATCTCTCAGCAGTTGCTACTGATGAAAGTTGCAGACGAAGCGATCAAAGATGCCAAGCTTGTGGCTGGCCAAAAGGTTGCAGTTTTAGTTGCGATGGAAACTGAGCTTGAGATGCACCAATTCCGTGGACGCGTAAACCTGCATAGCCAACTGGCGGACAGCTTTGCCAACATGGGTATTGAGCTAACACAAGACGAATACCAATCGCTAGAAACCATTGCGATGGACAGTGTGATGGACGCAGCCAAGCTGAACCAATACACCAGTTTCATCGGCAACATCATGGCTTCGCGTATCTCTTCATTGTGGGACTTTAACGGCCCTGCCTTTACGATTTCAGCCGCTGAACAATCAGTTGCACGTTGTATCGATGTCGCGCAAAACCTGATGTCGCAAGAATCGATGGACGCCGTTGTGATTGCAGCCGTCGACCTAAGCGGCAGTGCGGAACATGTGATTCTCAAGAACAGCGTGAGCCCAGTGTCACTTTCTCCAAAGTTCGGCCAACCGCAAGACGGCAATTGGAATGTCGGCGAAGGCGCAGGTGCAATTGTTCTTGTTGAAGAGAGTCAAGTAGCGAGCAACCAAGATACGGCTTACGGCAGCATCAACGCATTGGCCTTTGGTTCAAGCGAGAATAACAACGCCGTTGCTGATGAGTTACTGACTCAAGTCGGTATGAGCTCGAACGATGTTTCTCTGCTTGAGCTTAACCATGCACCAGAGTCTTCATCTCATCAGTTTTCATCTCTAAGTATAGGGAACACAAGGACGACTCAAGCGAGTCAACGTGTGGGTCACTGCTCTGCAGCTTCTGGGATGGCAAGCCTGTTACACGGTCTGCTCAACCTGAACCATGAGCCACTGAATCCGAATATCAGCTCTAAAAATGCGATTGTTGCCAACATCGGCGAAGGACAATGTTCACAGCTGCTACTAAGCCAATCGAGTGTTGAATCTCAATCACTTTCCGTTCGTTTAAGCAGTGAACTGGCAAGTGATGCTAAACGTCAATTGGTTAAGCAAGTGACTCTTGGTGGTCGCGATATTTATCAACATATTGCCCAAACCCCAGTGACCAACTTGGCAACGATTCAACAGAAAGCTTCTGGTAAACAAGCGACAAGAGTAGCGTCGGTTCCAACGACAGCAAGCATTCAAGCAGCCCTTGCGCAAAAAGAGTTAGAGAAGAATGCATTAGCGCAGAACGCGGTAGAGCCAGTCATCGAAACTCCGACTTCAGTATCCCCTACTCTGGCGCCAACTCGCCACAGTCAGCTAACAGGTAACCACAGCAATATGACTCATGTCCTATCCGCTAAAAATGGCGCGTCTCAAATCGACGCTAATACGGATGCAGCATCACAGCCGTCTGTAACATCATACAACCAAGCTTTTGCTCAAAATCAGCAAGCAGCACAGCAAGTACACAAAGCATTCCTGCACACTCGAGCCCAAGGCATGCAAATGGCTGATGCACTATTGAAAGCACAGCTAAACGCAGTGACATCTGGTTTAGATAGCAATACCCTTTCTCAACAAACGAATGGTCAACAAACGCCAGCTCAGCCTGTTCAAGCTCAACCGGCTCAGGTTCCGTCAACGCCAGTCAACGTACTTGCGACGCCAGCACCAGTAAAACCTATCCGTAAGCCATGTATCTGGGATTACGATGATCTGGTTGAATACGCTGAAGGCGATATTGCGAACGTATTTGGCCCTGATTACGCGATCATCGATAGCTACTCGCGCCGCGTTCGCTTGCCAACCACGGACTACCTACTGGTATCTCGTGTAACCAAGCTAAACGCGACCGTTAACGAGTACAAGCCAAGCACAATGACCACCGAATACGACATCCCAGTTGATGCGCCGTATCTTGTTGATGGTCAGATCCCTTGGGCAGTGGCGGTTGAATCTGGTCAGTGTGACCTAATGCTGATCAGCTACTTAGGTATCGATTTCGAAAACAAAGGTGAGCGTGTTTATCGCCTGCTTGATTGTACGCTGACCTTCCTTGGCGACTTGCCTCGTGGTGGCGATACGCTGCGTTACGATATCTCAATCAACAACTTTGCTCGCAATGGCGACACGCTGCTGTTCTTCTTCTCGTACGAATGTTTCGTTGGCGACAAGATGATCCTGAAAATGGATAACGGCTGTGCGGGCTTCTTCACTGATGAAGAGCTAGCAGATGGCAAAGGTGTGATTCACACTGAAGATGAAATCAAGGCTCGTAAGCTTGCAACTAAACAACGCTTCGACCCTATGTTGCACTGCCCTAAAACGCAGTTTAACCACCAAGAATTGCGTCATCTACTGACTGCCAACATTGCAGAATGTTTTGGTCCAACTCACCAATCCAACAGCCACCAGCCTTCTTTATGCTTCAGCTCAGAGAAGTTCATGATGATCGAAAAGGTTAGCCGTGTTGAACCACAAGGTGGCACATGGGGACTTGGTCTGATTGAAGGTCACAAGCAGCTAGAGCCTGAGCACTGGTACTTCCCTTGTCACTTCAAAGATGACTCAGTAATGGCTGGTTCTTTGATGGCAGAAGGTTGTGGTCAACTGCTTCAGTTCTTCATGATGCACCTTGGCATGCACACGCTTGTTCAAAATGGTCGTTTCCAACCGCTTGAAAATGCCCCTCAACAAGTACGCTGTCGTGGACAGGTGCTACCACAATCGGCAGAGCTGACGTACCGCATGGAAGTGACTGAGATTGGTCTAAGCCCTCGCCCATACGCAAAAGCTAACATCGATATTTTGCTCAACGGCAAAGTGATCGTTGATTTCCAAAACTTGGGTGTGATGATCAAAGAAGACGACGAATGTACTCGTTACCTACCTTCTTTAGAAACATCTGTCGCGACCCCTGTTATCGAAAGCTTGGACCATAAAAGCTTGGGCCATACGCCAGCAGTGAACCAACAAGCTTCAGCAAATGCGCCATTGATGGCTCAAATTGAAGACCTAGAAACGGCACCAAACAAAGGTGTCGTTCCTCTTCAACACGTTGAAGCGCCGGTAACTCCAGATTACCCGAACCGCACACCCGATACGGTTCCATTCACGCCTTATCACATGTTCGAATTCGCGACTGGCGATATCGAGAAATGTTTCGGTCCTGATTTCTCTATCTACCGTGGCATGATTCCACCACGTACTCCGTGTGGCGACCTACAGCTAACTACTCGTGTTGTTGAGATCGACGGTAAGCGTGGCGACTTCAAGAAGCCTTCATCGTGTATCGCTGAATACGAAGTGCCAGAAAATGCATGGTACTTTGATGAAAACAGCCACCACACCTTAATGCCTTACTCGGTGTTGATGGAGATTTCACTGCAGCCAAACGGCTTCATCTCAGGCTACATGGGCACCACACTGGGCTTCCCAGGTGAAGAACTGTTTTTCCGTAACCTCGACGGCAGCGGAAAAATGTTGCGTAACGTCGACTTACGCGGCAAAACGATCACCAACGATTCTCGTCTGCTTTCAACGGTAATGATGGGCACCAACATCGTACAGAGCTTCAGCTTCGAACTGAGCACTGACGGCGTACCTTTCTACCAAGGTACAGCGGTATTTGGTTACTTCAAAGGCGCAGCCCTGAAAGATCAGCTTGGTTTGGACAACGGTAAAGTAACTCACCCTTGGCACGTTGATAACAATCGCACGCCGGATGTAAACATCAACCTACTAGACAAAACGACGCGTTACTTCAATGCACCTGTTTCTGCTACTGGTGAAGTACAAGAGCACTACCAACTGGCTGGCGGTCGCTTGAACTTTATCGATACGGTGCAGATCACCAGCGATGGTGGTAAAGACGGTCTGGGTTACCTATACGCTGAGCGTACGATTGACCCAAGCGATTGGTTCTTCCAGTTCCACTTCCATCAAGATCCGGTAATGCCAGGCTCTCTAGGTGTCGAAGCGATCATCGAACTAATGCAAACCTACGCTCTGAACAAAGACCTTGGCGCTGGCTTCCGCAATCCGAAGTTTGGTCAAATTCAATCTGAAGTGAAGTGGAAATACCGTGGTCAGATTAACCCTCTGAACAAACAGATGTCACTGGATGTACACATCACTGCAATCAAAGACGAAGACGGCAAACGCATCATCGTTGGCGACGCAAACCTGAGCAAAGATGGTCTGCGTATTTACGAAGTGAAAGACATCGCGATTTGTATCGAAGAAGCATAAGCCTGACAGAGAACTAGGAAAGAATTTAGTATGACAACTCAAACTACAATCAATAACGAAAAGCTATCTCCGTGGCCTTGGCAGATCGAAGAGAGCACAACTCGCTTTGATAACGCAGCAATGTCGACAATATTGAAAGACTTAAGCCTTGCTTGTTACGTCGTGAACCACCCAGAAAAAGGTTTAGGCGTAAGCCAAAAATCTGAGATTGTATCGGGCGACTCAGCAAGTGCAGCGAACAGCCAGCCTGTTAGCGCTTTTGCTCCTGCACTCGGTACACAAAGCTTGGGCGACGAAGATTTTCGTCGCTGTCATGGCGTGAAATACGCTTACTATGCAGGCGCAATGGCAAACGGCATTTCATCTGAAGAGTTGGTGATTGCGCTTGGCCAAGCTGGCATTCTTTGTTCATTTGGCGCGGCGGGCTTAATCCCGTCTCGCGTTGAGCAAGCGATCAACCGTATTCAAGCAGCACTGCCAAACGGCCCTTACGCGTTTAATCTGATTCACAGCCCAAGCGAACCCGCTCTAGAGCGCGGCAGTGTAGAGCTGTTTTTGAAGCACAAAGTGAAAACCGTTGAGGCTTCAGCCTTCTTAGGTTTAACACCGCAAATCGTTCACTACCGTGCCGCTGGCCTTAGCCGTGATGCACAAGGTGAGATTCAGATTGGAAACAAGGTTATTGCTAAGGTAAGCCGTACTGAAGTCGCGAGTAAGTTCATGCAACCAGCTCCAGCCAAAATGCTGCAAGCTCTAGTTGATGAAGGTCGAATCACAGCAGAACAGATGGAACTGGCGCAGCTAGTTCCTATGGCTGATGACATTACCGCAGAAGCAGATTCTGGTGGTCACACCGATAACCGTCCACTGGTTACCCTACTGCCAACGATTCTTGCACTGAAAGAGCAAATCCAAGCACAGTACCAATTCAAAACTCCGCTACGTGTCGGTTGTGGTGGTGGCGTAGGTACGCCTGACGCTGCTCTAGCGACGTTTAACATGGGTGCGGCATACATTGTTACCGGTTCAATCAACCAAGCGTGTGTTGAGGCTGGCGCGAGCGAACACACACGTAAGCTGCTTTCGACAACCGAAATGGCTGACGTGACTATGGCTCCCGCGGCAGACATGTTCGAAATGGGCGTGAAACTGCAAGTAGTTAAGCGCGGCACTTTATTCCCAATGCGTGCCAACAAACTGTATGAGCTATACACACGTTACGACTCGATTGAAGCGATTCCAGTAGAAGAGCGTCTGAAGCTTGAGAAGCAAGTATTCCGTTCAACACTGGATGACATTTGGGCAGGGACTGTGGCGCACTTTAACGAGCGTGATCCAAAACAGATTGAGCGAGCTGAAGGCAATCCTAAACGTAAAATGGCTTTGATTTTCCGTTGGTACTTGGGTCTTTCTAGCCGTTGGTCAAACACCGGCGAACAAGGTCGTGAGATGGATTACCAAGTATGGGCTGGCCCTGCACTTGGCGCATTCAACGCATGGGCGAAAGACAGCTACCTAGATGATTACCAGCAGCGTAATGCAGTCGACCTAGCAAAACACCTAATGCACGGCGCAGCCTACTTGGCTCGTGTTAACCTGCTGACTTCGCAAGGTATCAAGCTTGATCCGGAACTAGCACGCTGGAAGCCAACGCAAAGAATGGCCTAGGCATTTCAATACAGCGGTTAATTAAGCTCAACGAATAAAAAAAGCGACCTTAACGGGTCGCTTTTCTTTGAATCATCGAAATGTCATTGCAGTCGTTGGTTATTTGATCGCTTTATTTAGCTTCTCGCCAACCACATCTAAACGCCAACCTTGCATAACATCTGGCAGCTTTTCAGGATTACGATCGTACTTCCAAATCCAGCTTAACACTTGATTAAGTTGCTTCTTCGATGCCAAAAACTCAGTCGCTAAACCACTGTGTTGCGATGCTGTTTTCACTTCATCTTTCAACACTTTGAAGAGTTGCTTGTAACCTGGGTAGTCCATTAGACGTTCTACTGGCGCAGGGTACTCTTCTTCTGGCGTATGCTCAGCTAACTTAACGATTGAACTGATTTTAGCGCCATGGCGACGTACAGAGCGGTAATCAAAACCTTCTTGCTCCATGTGCTTAGGGTCTTTCATCGCAAAACGCGCCACAGCCCATAGGTCTTGTTCTTTGAAGACAAAGTTCAGCGCTAAGTCACGCTTAATCGCTTCTTTTAAACGCCAAGTTGCTAGCGGTCTTAAAATAGCTAGCTGCTGAGGCTTTAGCTGCCACGCGCCTTTAATATCAAGGTAAGCGTTATCTGGGTTTGCTTTACGGATGCGCTTAGCCACTTGTAAATCAGACTCTTGCTGTGCCGCTTCCCACCAGCCCGCTTCCATCACTTTTTCTAGAAGCTTGTTGTACATTGGCATCAAGTAGTGAACGTCTGCTGCTGCGTAGTCGAGTTGTTTTTGAGAAAGCGGACGCGCTAGCCAGTCGGTGCGAGATTCACTCTTATCGAGGTCAACGCCTACAAACTCTGAAACGAGAACTGCAAAGCCAGTTGAAAGACCATGACCTAAGAAGGCTGCCATGATCTGCGTATCAACCATTGGCGTTGGCGTACAGCCAAATGCGTTCTGGAACACTTCTAGATCTTCGCCACACGCGTGCAAAACTTTGAGCACTGAAGTGTCTTTCAACAGCCCAACAAACGGGGTCATTTCATCAAGAGCAATAGGATCAATCAGTGACAGCGTTTCACCATCAAATAACTGAATTAAGCCTAATTGAGGGTAATAGGTTCTTGTACGAACGAACTCTGTATCAAGCATAACAACATCGGCTTCACGTGCTTGTTGGCAAACTCGCTCAAGGTCTTTCACTTGGGTAATGATTTGATAATCCACAAAAACTCTCACTGATTTTACTTTGATCGCCGGATACAAAAATGCCGACATTAACTGTCGGCATTCTAACACCATTTTTCAGCGCTCGCTTAGATTAAGCGCCTGAATGGTTTCGAGGGCTAATTTCTCGCAAACCCGAGCACTACTCGCTTGCGCGTTTAGCAAGCTCAGCATCGTTCTCTTCACGAAGCACTCGGCGCAAGATTTTACCTACATTGGTTTTTGGTAGTTCTTCACGGAACTCAATCAATTTAGGGATCTTGTAACCTGTTAGGTGTTCACGACAGTGCGCGATAATGTCTTCTTTGGTTAGGCTCGGGTCACGTTTCACAACGTAAATCTTAACCAACTCACCTGACACTTCATGAGGTTGACCGATAGCCGCAACTTCTAACACTTTGCCGTGTAGAGCCACTACATCTTCAATCTCGTTCGGGTAAACGTTGAAGCCCGACACTAGAATCATGTCTTTCTTACGGTCAACGATGTACAACAAGCCTTCATCATCAAACTTAACGATGTCACCTGTCGATAACCAACCGTCTTGGTCGATCACTTCTTTGGTCGCTTCTGGACGCTGCCAGTAGCCTTGCATCACTTGAGGACCACGGACCTGCAATTCGCCCACTTGGTCATTGCCCACCACTTTACCTTCATCATCAACAATACGAACTTCTGTTGATGGTACTGGTAGGCCGATTGCACCTGTGTAGTCTTTCAGATCGTATGGGTTACCTGTGACCAAAGGAGCACATTCAGTTAAACCATAGCCTTCAAGTAGGTGGACACCTGTCGCTTTCTTCCATTGCTCAGCAACAGCGCGCTGAACCGCCATACCACCGCCAACAGACAGACGCATGTTACTGAAATCCAACTCGTGGAAATCTTCGTTATTGACTAGCGCATTGAACAAGGTGTTTACGCCAGTAATCGCGGTAAACGGAACTTTTTGTAGTTCTTTAATAAAGCCAGGAATGTCACGAGGGTTAGTAATCAAAAGGTTACGACCGCCCATTTCAACAAACAGTAAGCAGTTCACTGTCAATGCAAATACATGGTAAAGCGGCAATGCCGTTACCACCAATTCACGGCCTTCTTGTAGCACAGGGCTGTATGCCCCTTTCGCTTGAAGTACGTTCGCAATCATATTGCGGTGCGTTAGAATTGCGCCCTTCGCTACACCCGTTGTACCACCTGTGTACTGTAGGAATGCGATGTCATCACCCGCCATAAACGGCTTCACATATTGAAGACGACGGCCTTTGTAAAGTGCCTTTCTGAATGAAATGGCACCCGGTAGATCGTACTTAGGCACCATCCCTTTCACGTATTTCACTACGAAGTCGACAATCGTACCTTTCGCTCGTGGCAACATTTGCCCAAGGCTAGTGAGTACAACGTGTTTAACCGGAGTTTTATCAACGACTTTCTCCAGTGTGCTCGCAAAGTTAGAAACGATAACAATCGCCTTTGCACCAGAGTCATTCAGTTGGTGTTCAAGTTCGCGAGGCGTGTACAGTGGGTTGACGTTCACAGCAATCATACCTGCACGCAGTACACCAAACAGTGCAATTGGGTATTGCAGCAAGTTTGGCATCATCAGCGCGACACGATCGCCTTTCTTCAGTTTTAGATCATTCTGCAAGTAAGCAGCAAAAGCACGACTGCGCTCTTCAAGCTTACGGAATGTCATAATCGATCCCATGTTCTCGAATGCAGGTTGGTCGGCGAACTTCTGTACCGACTGTTCAAACATTTCAATGAGAGATTGGTACTGATCTGGGTTGATCGTTTCTGGTACGTCACTTGGATAACGTGAAAGCCAAGGTTTATCCACGATGTTACTCCTCGTTTATCAGCTGACGACTGCTTCGCCGCTTTTTATCATTGCGGTATTACAGCACAGCTTTAGTGCATGAGCACTAAAAGGCTCAAACACTTGTTTAAATTTTGTTAACTACACCAAGAATTAGCTCTGAAACTAGCTCTGGGCTCTCTAAATGACAATGATGTCCGCCAGGAATCGTCTCTATATTCAGAGGACTATGCGCTGATTTGTAGCGATTATGCTGCAAATGTCGGTATCCATCATTCCCTAGGATTATTAATTGAGGGCATTCAATAGCCGCCATGATCGCTTCAGCGTGCGCCTGTGACATTCGATATAACGAGTCACATTTTAGATTAGGGTCGCATCGCCATTGCCAAGAGTTCTCAAACTCGACAATACCTCGCTCAACAATAGGAGCGATTAATTCAGCATTAATTTGGTTGGCGTGAGCTCTCAGCTTAATAGCATCCTCAAGACTTGCCAGAGGACGTGAAGGCTTTCTTCGCTGTCGAAGACGACTAAGTACCCCATCCCTCAAGCGAGAGACTGTTTCGTGGGGAGCTTCAGAAAGAGGTCCGTGACCTTCAATTTGAATTAATCCTGACACATTTTCAGGAAAGGCGGCACTATAGCAACTTGCTATCAATGCACCAAGTGAATGTCCTACCAGTAACAGTCTGTTTGGCGATAATTTGGTCACTAGCTGGTGCAAATCATCAATATAGTCGTGAAATGGGTAGTAACTCCCCGACTTATGCGACGAGAAACCGTGCCCAAAAAGATCGATCGCAACCAAGTGAGTATCTGGAGAAAGCTTAGAGACTTGCTGCATGACCTGAGTAAAACTTGCGGAATTGTCTAGCCAGCCATGAATAAAAACGACCGTCGTTACGGTCGTTTGTGGGTTGCCAATCTGTTGTGTTGCAAGTGTCCCGCTCGCAAGGGAATATGACTGTTCAATCATTGATAGTATGGTGTCCCTGTCATTGGGTATGTCGAGTTAAGGTTCGACTATTGCACATCTTGAATCACACGCCCTGACTTAGGCATGGTTTGAAAGCTGCGACAATGTAAACTGCGGCAAGAGTAGTAAGTTGGCGCAAAGTCATTAATAACCACTCTTTCAGTGATCTGCCATAAACGTTGATTGTAGACATTCATGACTGGGAAAGTGTAAGGGTATTCACCAACCATACCGTCTTCAGTGCTATTTGATGTGCCAACTAAAGTAACTAAACGACCCTCAGCAAAGCTCAATGGTTCAACATAGCCGTCAATGTAACCAACAAAACGTCCTTTTGGTTCGGCATCAATATCAGGCTTACCACTACTAGAGATAGGTAAGTTCACCACTTCAACACGCGTTTTATCTTTCAGATTAGTGACTTTAGCAATCACGCCACCCAAACGAACATCACCGGCATCCGGTAGTGTGTTTACCCACTCTTGGTAGTCAGTTACCACCTGTTCTGAGTTTGCATTAAGTTCTTTAGGTAAAGAGGAGCACCCCATCACCATCGTAGAGAAAGCGACAAGGAAAAATAAGCGAGATTTAGATATGAGAGAATACATAATGCAGCTCCTTAGAGCAGGATAAATGAAAACACAAAGCTAGATATAAATATCGACCCCAATTAGCTTTGCAAGTTCCTCTTTTTTAGCTTGATTCATCACATCCATATACTCTTCCATCGCACGTCGTCCGCGCCCTTCTGGAAGATCATATTGAACCTGAGCTTTGTGAATCTCAGATTCTTTGACCTGGCGAATAGAATGTGAGACAGCATTCGCAACCTTAGTTGGCTGACCAACAGAGGTCTTTGCATCGCCTTTTTTTACCTCATTCTTTTTGTTGGTTCGATTGGTTTTAGATGTATTGCCTATCGAAGAAGGAGGTAAGCCGTTGATTGAAACCATGCTTAAAGAGTTTATTACCTGACTTTAATGATTGTGTATCTAATTTTAATAACGGCTCTACAAAATAAACTGCAGAGCCAAAGTAATACGTATTTACTCGCGACCAGGCAGTTTTTTCCAAGTCACTTTATCACGTAGGTAAACCGGCTCAGACTCTTCAGCAGCAACCGCTTTGCCTTCAGCATAAGCAAATTGAGCAAGGAACGCCATGTCTTGAGCTTCTGGGAATAGCACTTCACACGCTTTGGTGTTGATCGCTAGTGTGTCCATGTGCTCTGCATATGCTTCCCAACCTGTGCCTACTTTCGCCCATGTGTTGGAGTCCGCTTCAAGCTGTTCAGCCAATTCGCTTGGAGGCGTTACACATTCCGCATCGACCGCAGTCCAACGACCATCATCTTCACGGCTGTAACGAGCCCAGTAAACTTCACTCATGCGAGCATCAATTGCTGTTGCAACATGAGTTTCGCCAAATTTACGGTAGCTGCCTTGCGCCATCGCTGCCAGTGTAGACACACCGATCATCGGCAAATCAGCACCAAAAGCTAAGCCTTGAGCAATACCAATGCCAATACGTACACCCGTGAAACTGCCCGGGCCTTGGCCAAACGCGATCGCGTCGATATCGGTTAAAGCAACATTCGCTTCTTTCAGTACTTCATCAACCATAGGTAGAATTTTTTTCGTATGGTCTCGAGGTGCCTCTTCGCTACGTGCGAACACCTGGTCACCAATTACTAGTGCAACTGAACAGTTTTCAGTTGCGGTATCTACTGCAAGAATTTTCGCGCTCATTTGTGTCTCAAATATTCGTTATCTAATCTAAAAATAATGGCTAAGCTCAACAATGCTAATTACTCAGCAGCGGTTGAATGGTCTTTAGCTAAGAATTCTTTAATGACCCCTAAGTCACGAGTACGTGGGATAGGCGGTAAACTCGCCAAAAATATGCCACCGTAATCGCGAGTCACCAATCGGTTGTCGCAGATAATCAAAGCGCCATTATCGCGCTTATCACGTATCAATCGACCGACACCTTGTTTCAAGGTAATCACTGCGTCTGGCAATTGTACTTGTGCAAAAGGATCACCCCCTTTCAACTTACAGTCTTCAATTCGAGCCTTAAGCAAAGGGTCATCAGGGGCTGTAAAGGGCAATTTGTCGATGATAACACAGCTTAATGCATCGCCCCTAACATCTATACCTTCCCAGAAAGCCCCCGTGGCCACCAGCAATGCATTACCTAATTCCATGAATTCTGCTAAGGTTTTTTGCTTACTTGTCTCACCTTGCAGCAGAACGGGAACCGAGAGCGTTTCGCGGAACCGTTCACCCAACTCTTTCATCATGCTGTGTGAGGTACATAAGAAGAAACAGCGACCTTGGTTTTGCTCAATCACAGGGGTCAGCATTCTTACTAGCTTGTCCGCTAAGCCCGGGCTATTCGGTTCTGGTAGATAGCGAGGCACACACAAACGCGCCTGATTTGGGTAATCAAACGGACTTGGCAGTGAAAACTGTGCCGACGGCTTTAGTCCTAATCGAGAAGTAAAATGTTCGAAATCGTCCGACACCGCCAAAGTTGCAGAGGTAAACACCCAAGCACCCGGTTTTAGCTCAATCTGCTCATGGAATTTGTCGGCGACTGAGAGTGGCGTGATGTGCAAAGCAAAGTGTCGTGGCGTGGTGTCATACCAATACGAATAACCAGTAATCGACACGTCACATACACGTTCAATGCGCGACTTGATCATAGTGGCGCGTTCAAAAGCCGTGTCTAACAACTGGCTTCGACCCAATGCTAATTTCAATACATCAACGGCCAATTGCAACGCATCTTGTAAGCGAACTAACTCTCTCGCAATCGACTCTGACTTCAATGCTTCACGCCAGTTACCGCGAAAGCCCGTATCGCCAAGCACAATGCGTAGATCGGCTGACGATTGAACGAGCCTATCCCCTACTTTCTGCAGTTGGCGCATGTCTTTGGCTTCAGTTCGGTAAGCGATTTCAATGTCTTTGGCTAGCTCTTGGATCTGTCGGCTGGAAACCGATTGTCCGAAGTATTGGCTAGCGATATCGGGAAGTTGGTGCGCTTCATCGAAGATAAACACATCGGCTTCAGGTATCAGCTCACCAAACCCGGTTTCTTTGATCGCTAAATCCGCGAGAAACAAGTGGTGGTTCACTACAACAACATCAGAATCCATCGCTTTTTTACGCGCCTTCAGCACAAAGCAATCGGTGTAGCTTGGGCACTCTTTGCCTAAGCAGTTGTCGTTAGTCGAGGTAATGGTTGGAATGACCGGGCTATCTTCAGCAATATCATCACAGTCACCTAAATCGCCAGTTTGAGTCGCTGACGACCAACTGCGCACTTTCACCAACTGAGCTAACAGCGTTGGATCGGTGTGAGTGCCATGGCTCTCGATCATTTGACGACTGAGCCTGTCCAAGCACAAATAGTTTGAACGGCCTTTGAGTAACGCAACCTGACCATAAAAACCAAGCGCATCGACCATCAATGGTAAATCTCGGTGAAACAGCTGTTCTTGAAGGTTTTTAGACCCCGTACTGATGATCGTTTTCTTACCACTCAGCAGTGCTGGCACTAGATAAGCAAACGTCTTACCTGTTCCCGTTCCCGCTTCAACGACCAATTGGCTCTGTTGTTCAATAGCCTGTGAAACCGCTTCAGCCATGTCTAGCTGAGCTTGTCGAGGTTGGAACCCAGGGATCGCTTTACCCAAAGCACCATCAGCAGAAAACGTTTTAGATATCATAGAGTACGAAGTTTAGAAAAATAGAAGGCGAATTATGGCAGGTTTAGTGAGTCGGCGCGAATCAAGAATGACTTCGCACCGGAGGTGTTTGGTTTGAGTTAAGCTACCTAGAAGGTAAGAATTGAAGAAATAAAAAT
>NZ_JBFRLX010000037.1:0-5667 GCF_041470165.1 Vibrio sp. 10N.286.46.A8 | reverse complement strand
TTTTATGATCTCGCTAGCAAAAACCTCTGGATTTGGTAAAAACTGGTGATTAGGATCACAAATGGTAAGGTTTTAATTTGCGGGGCAAAATTAATTGAATACACTGAATAGGACTAAATTGAGCGACTAAAATAAGTTTCTCAAATGAATTCTAAAAAATCCTATAGGGGGAAACAACTGGTGAATATTCTAGGATATGCACAGAAGCTAGGTAAGGCATTAATGCTACCTATCGCAACACTTCCGATTGCGGCGCTTCTACTACGTTTAGGTCAAGGCGATTTACTTGATATTCCATTCATGGCAGAAGCTGGTGGAGCTATCTTCGGTAACCTACCATTGCTATTTGGTCTAGGTATCGCGATTGGTCTTTCTAAAGACGGTAACGGCGCAGCAGGTCTTGCTGGTGCAGTTGCTTACTTCGTACTAACAGCGACAGCAACAACAATTAACGCTGACGTAAACATGTCATTCTTTGGCGGTATCTTCGCTGGTATCATCGCAGGTCACTCTTACAACGCTTTCCATGCAACACGTCTTCCTGAGTGGCTGGCTTTCTTTGCGGGTAAACGTTTAGTACCTATCATGGCTGGTCTATTTGCACTTGTTGCAGGTGCTGTGTCTGGTGTGGTTTGGCCTGGTGTTCAATCTGGTCTAGACGCACTGGCTCACGCAGTATCAACGTCTGGCGCTATTGGTCAATTCGTTTACGGTACTCTTAACCGTGCACTTATCCCTGTAGGTTTACACCACGTATTGAACTCATACTTCTGGTTCGGTATGGGTACATGTCAAGAAATCATCGTTGCTGGTCAAGGCGCATTCGCTAACATCACTCAACTTTGTGTTGACCCATCACTAGCTAAAACTCTAGTTGTTGGCCAAGAGCACACATTCACATTCGCTAACTCTGTAACTCCAGAAATCACTACTGTAGTTAAAGAAGTGACTGAAACTGTTAAATCTGGCGACCTACACCGTTTCTTCGGTGGCGATAAAGGCGCTGGCGTATTCATGAACGGTTTCTTCCCTGTAATGATGTTCGGTCTACCAGGTGCTGCACTTGCCATGTACCTAGCTGCTCCTGCTGAAAAACGCAGCCAAGTTGGTGGCGCATTGTTCTCAGTTGCATTCTGTTCATTCCTAACAGGTATCACAGAGCCGCTAGAATTCATGTTCGTATTCCTAGCTCCTGCTCTATACGCAATGCACGCTGTATTTACAGGTCTGTCTCTAGTAGTTGCAAACATGTTTGGTACTCTGCACGGTTTCGGTTTCTCTGCTGGTCTTATCGACTTCGTATTGAACTGGGGTCTAGCAACTAAACCATTCGTACTACTACTAATCGGTCTTGGTTTCGGTGCTCTATACTTCTTCACTTTCTCTTTCGCAATCCGCGCTTTCAACTTGAAATCGCCTGGTCGTGAAGATGATGACGAAGCTGTAGCCGCTCCTGCTGGCGACGCACCAAAAGGTGAAGTTGCACGTCAATACCTGAAAGCACTAGGTGGTCACGACAACCTAACTTCAATCGACGCTTGTATCACTCGTCTACGTCTAACTCTTAAAGACCGCTCTATCGCAGATGAAGCTGTTCTTAAGAAGCTTGGCGCTAAAGGTGTGGTTAAACTAGGTGAAAACAACCTACAGGTTATCCTAGGCCCACTAGCTGAAATCGTAGCTGGCGAAATGAAAGCTATCGGTGCAGGTGAAGACCTATCTGATGTAAAACTTCCATAGTGACGGAAGTACTTAATTAAGAAGTAAAGTTACTCTTAAGTAAGTTTCAAATTGAAAGCCTCCCAAACGGGAGGCTTTTTTGTGCCTACTGTTTAAGGTCAATGAACCCGGTTCGTTCTATTCTTCATCGAATAGCAGAAATAATCGCAATTAACGGACGGTTCTTATTGTGCAAAGGCGAAGAATTGTGGATGATTAGCAACAATGATCTTTCTATCTTTGACAGGCGCTGTAAGCGACCATTTTCATTGGTACAAAAGATAACTTTCTCTGACAATACTAAATACATAGAGGTGCTATAGATGAGTGAAGCTGAGGCTCGTCCATCGAATTTCATTCGCCAAATTATCGATAAAGATTTAGCGGATGGTACACACAGTAGCGTGCATACTCGTTTCCCGCCGGAGCCAAATGGCTACCTGCACATTGGTCACGCTAAATCTATTTGCTTGAACTTTGGTATTGCTCAGGACTACCAGGGACAATGTAATCTTCGTTTCGATGATACAAACCCTGAAAAAGAAGACGTTGAATACGTTGAGTCAATTAAGAATGATGTAAGCTGGTTAGGCTTTGAATGGTCTGGTGATATTTGTTACTCATCAAACTACTTCGATACGCTTTACGCTTATGCTGTGGAATTAATTAATAAAGGCTTAGCGTACGTTGACGAGCTAAGTCCTGATCAAATCCGTGAGTACCGTGGCACGCTAAAAGAGCCAGGTAAAGCGAGCCCATACCGTGATCGCAGCCCTGAAGAGAACTTAGCGTTGTTCGAAAAAATGCGTGACGGTGGCTTTGAAGAAGGTAAAGTGTGTCTACGTGCTAAGATCGACATGAGCTCTTCATTCATGGTTATGCGCGATCCTGTTATCTACCGTGTTCGTTTTGCTCACCACCATCAAACTGCTGATAAGTGGTGCATTTACCCAATGTACGACTTTACTCACTGTATCTCTGATGCGCTAGAGGGCATTACGCACTCTATCTGTACGCTTGAATTCCAAGATAACCGTCGTTTGTATGACTGGGTTCTAGACAACATCACGATTGATTGCCAACCTCGTCAGTACGAGTTTAGTCGTCTGAATCTTGAATACACGGTAATGTCGAAGCGTAAGCTGAACCAACTTGTGGTTGAAAACCTAGTTGAAGGTTGGGACGATCCACGTATGCCAACTATTTCTGGTTTGCGTCGTCGTGGCTTCACTTCAAGCTCGATTCGTGAATTCTGTAAACGTATTGGTGTGACTAAGCAAGAGAACATGATTGAGTTCGGTTCACTTGAATCTTGTATCCGTGATGACCTGAACGAAAATGCACCCCGTGCAATGGCTGTTCTTGATCCGATCAAGGTCGTGATTGAAAACTACGACGCTGATACAGTAGAAACATTGACGGTAGCAAACCACCCGAACAAGCCAGAAATGGGTACTCGTGAAGTACCATTTACACGTGAAGTTTGGATTGAGCGTGATGACTTCCGTGAAGAAGCAAACAAAAAGTACAAGCGTTTGGTTCTAGGTAAAGAAGTTCGTCTACGTGGTGCTTACGTGATCAAAGCTGAACGTATCGAAAAAGATGCAGAAGGCAACATTACGACTATCTTCTGTTCTTACGACAATGAAACATTGGGTAAGAACCCTGCAGATGGGCGTAAAGTGAAAGGCGTTATTCACTGGGTATCTGCTGATAAAGCGTTGCCTGCTGAGATTCGTTTGTACGATCGTCTATTCACAGTGCCAAACCCTGCTGCTGCAGATGATTTCGCTGCAACGCTAAACCCTGAATCACTTGTTACGCTAAACGGTTTTGTTGAACCTAGCCTAGCAGAAGGTGTGGCAGAGCAAGCGTATCAGTTTGAACGTACAGGTTATTTCTGTGTAGATTCGAAAGACTCTAAAGCAGACGCGCTAGTATTCAACCGCACGGTTGGTCTACGTGACACTTGGGGTAAAACTGAGGCTTAATGGCTTTGTTTTTCTCTACTCTATTTTTCCAAGCTCTGTTTCTCGGAGCTTAGTTTCTCAAGAGACGCTTAATAAAAAACCGGCTTAGAGCCGGTTTTTTTTGTATCTGAGAAATAACCAAATTGTGGGCCAAGCTACTGTGATTCTTAATACAATATCAGCCCAAATAAAAAACGCCGGCCTAAGCCAGCGTTCTGTGTTACTTCTTCGCTTTATGTGCGTCTGGGTTGCCTTTGCAATCCCCAGTGATGCTTTTACCATACAGATACAAACTGTGGTTAGTTAGCTGTACATTGTAGCGTTGAGCGATTTCTTTTTGTCTTTCTTCGATAAGATCATCAGAGAACTCGATAACTTCACCGCAGTCTAAACATACTAGGTGATCGTGGTGATGCTGTGTTGAAAGTTCGAATACAGACTTACCACCTTCAAAGTGGTGACGAGTTACAATGCCTGCATCATCGAATTGGTTTAGTACGCGATAAACGGTCGCAAGACCAATCTCTTCACCTAAGTCGATCAGCTTTTTATATAAATCTTCAGCACTAATATGTTGGCAGTCTGGTTGTTGTAATACTTCTAAAATTTTGAGCCGTGGGAGGGTCACTTTAAGACCAGCATCTTTTAGCGCTTGATTATTGTCTGACATATACTTTCCTGTTGATGATCTGCAGCAATTAACAGAATTCAATATTAATACCATTATAGTTTAGTCAGGCATAACAATAAACCACGAACTTCAAAGGGTTACTCACTGACATCACAATCTGTTTTGTAAATTGGAAGTATCTCACTTATAGTGGAGGTACGACCAGTCAGGTGACGGTGTTTTTTGATATGAACATGGATTGTTGTTATGAATAAGCAACTCGCAAAAATATATAAACCCAATATTGTAAAATTTGCACTCAATATTTGGCCTCCCTTTTGGGGCTCGGGAATTCGAATAGCTCACATTAGCGCTGACTTTAGGGTTGTTAAGACTGTGCTCAAGTTGCGGTGGTGGAATAAGAACGCTAATCGGACTCAATATGGCGGCAGTATCTTTTCTCTTACCGATCCCGTTTACTCGTTAATGTTAATGGGGATTTTAGGTGAGCGATATTATGTTTGGGATAAAGAGGCGAGTATTAACTTTATCAAGCCTGGTCAATCCGACTTGTATGCAGACTTTGAGATAAGCCAAGGGCAACTTGAGGATATCTATCGTCAGACACAACTTGGTGAGAAGTGTTTCCCCGAATTTATCATCCACGTTAAAGATAAGCAGGGAAGTGTGGTTTCGGAAATTCAGCGAACTCTCTATGTGAGAAAGAAGCCACAATTTAGAGAGGATGACGAAGCATTAGAAGCTGAGTGTTGATTGATAAATATTGAATAGAAAAAAACCTCCTATAAGGAGGTTTTTTCATATCTACATAACGGTCATTAATTGTAACAATTAATGACCGCTAATGAATTAGTCTTCAAGCTCTGCTAGGCACATCTCTTCGTGGATTTGTTTAACCCAGTTAGATACACGCTCATCAGTCAGCTCTGGTTGACGGTCTTCATCGATACATAGACCAACAAACTGGCTGTCATCGCCTTCAACTAAACCTTTCGATGCTTCGAATTCGTAGCCTTCAGTTGACGTGTGACCTAGGATAGTTCCGCCTTTTGCTTCAACGATATCACGGATAGTACCCATAGCATCGCAGAAGTATTCTGCGTAATCTTCTTGGTCGCCACAACCAAAAATCGCAACAAGCTTAGTTGAGAAATCAATAGCTTCTAGCTCAGGGAAAAAGTCATCCCAATCACATTGTGCTTCGCCGTAGTACCACGTAGGGATACCAAGCAGCAGCAGATCGAAGTTATCGATATCTTCTTTGCTGCTTTTTGCAATGTCTTGAACTTGAACGAGCTGCTTGCCCAATTGCTTTTGAATCATCTTAGCAACAGCTTCAGTGTTACC
>NZ_JBFRLX010000036.1:0-22982 GCF_041470165.1 Vibrio sp. 10N.286.46.A8 | reverse complement strand
GATGAGGACGTACTGAAAGCAGTACGTGCACTTGTAGCAAATGAACCAGAGCTAGCAGCTCAAGTAGTTAAGAATTGGGTGGCAGATGGCTAACGAAATTGTTCCACAACAAGCAGAAGGTGGTGAAGGGCTTGATGTCGCAAGTGTTGATATCGAGTCTATCTCAGGCGAAGAGCGCGCTGCTATCTTGTTGCTAAGTTTAAGTGAAGAAGATGCTGCGGGTATCATTCGCCACCTGGAACCTAAACAGGTTCAACGTGTTGGTAGTGCAATGGCACGTTCAACGGATTGGTCTCAAGAAAAAGTAGGTGCTGTGCACCGTGCTTTCCTAGATGATATTCAGAAGTACACCAACATCGGCATGGGCAGTGAAGACTTTATGCGTAATGCGTTGGTAGCTGCGCTGGGCGAAGATAAGGCGAATAACCTTGTTGATCAAATCCTTCTGGGTACTGGCTCTAAAGGTTTGGATTCTCTTAAGTGGATGGATCCTCGTCAGGTGGCAAGCATCATTATCAACGAGCACCCACAGATTCAAACGATCGTACTGTCTTACTTGGAATCGGATCAGTCTGCTGAGATCTTGTCTCAATTCCCTGAGCGTGTTCGTCTTGATTTGATGATGCGTATTGCTAACCTTGAAGAAGTTCAACCTTCAGCTCTCGCTGAATTGAATGAAATCATGGAGAAACAGTTTGCGGGTCAAGCAGGTGCTCAAGCTGCCAAAATTGGTGGCCTGAAAGCCGCTGCTGAGATCATGAACTACATGGACAATAATGTAGAAGGCATCTTGATGGGGCAAATTCGAGATCAAGACGAAGACATGGCAACACAGATCCAAGATCTTATGTTTGTCTTTGAAAACCTTATTGAAGTTGATGACCAAGGTGTTCAGCGATTGCTGCGTGATGTCCCACAAGACGTTCTACAGAAAGCGCTTAAAGGTGCTGATGAAAGCCTACGTGAGAAGATCTTCAAGAACATGTCTACGCGTGCAGCTGATATGATGAGAGACGATATTGAGGCGATGCCGCCAGTTAAAGTCTCTGATGTAGAAGCGGCTCAGAAAGAGATCTTGGGTATTGCGAGGAAGATGGCAGACAGTGGCGAGATTATGCTGTCTGGTGGCGCCGACGAGTTCCTTTAATACAGAAACCTCAAGAGCCCCACATTGTTGGGGCTTTTCTTTATCCAACTTCAAACCACAGATTAACTACCGTGTAATTGCTTGAATCTACAACGCAGTTGGACGAACTCATAGATAGGTACTGATATGTCAGGTGATAGAAAACGTGGCTTCCTTCGCCCTGAAGAAGATAATACGGTCGCCCAACCTCAGAAATGGGGGCTGCCTGACTATACCTCTGATGTGAACAAACAAGCCAAAGAAACGGCTTTTAACTACGATCCTGGCTGGATGCCAACGGTTGAAGAAGCCATTGAAGACGAAGAGCTGGTTCTAACTGAAGACCAAATCGAACTGATCAAGCAAGGCGCTTATCAGGAAGGGCTTCATCAAGGACAAGAGGCTGGCTTTAAACAGGGCTACGAAAAAGGCAAAGAAGAAGGGTTTGCCGCAGGTCACGAAGAGGGTAACGAAGCCGGCAAACTTGAAGGCGTTACTGCTGGTCAAGAGTACATTCAGCAGCAAGTCGCCATCTTTATGGGGCTAGCCAACCAGTTCGCTCAGCCATTAGAGCTGATGAATGCTCAGGTAGAGAAGCAACTGGTGGACATGGTGCTGACTATGGTCAAAGAAGTGGTTCATGTTGAAGTGCAAACCAACCCACAAATCATACTAGATACCGTGAAAGAATCGGTAGAGTCATTGCCAATCTCAGGTCACGCGATCACATTGAAGCTAAACCCTGAAGACGTTGCAATAATACGCTCAGCGTATGGCGAAACGGAATTGGACTCTCGCAATTGGACGTTGGTATCAGAGCCTGCACTCAATCGCGGCGACGTACAAATTGAAGCGGGTGAATCGAGTGTTAACTACCGCATGGAAGAGCGCGTGAAGAACGTCATTCAAAGCTTCTGTGGTGTAAATCGTCATCAAGGTCATGAGTAATGCTTGAGTTAGCGAACCGTCTTAGCCAATACAAAGTCGAGGGGCTAAAGTCGCGACCAATTGCTTCAGGCAAACTAGTTCGTGTTGTTGGACTAACGCTTGAAGCGACCGGCTGCAAAGCGCCAATTGGCAGCTTATGCTTAGTAGAGACTATGTCTGGTCAGATGGAAGCTGAAGTGGTTGGCTTTTCTGGCGATAACCTGTTTTTGATGCCAAGTGAACAAATTACTGGGATCTTACCAGGCGCTCGCGTGACACCGATGACGTCGGAAAGCGGTATCCCTGTTGGAATGGAGTTGCTTGGTCGTGTTATCGATGGCGTAGGTAATCCGCTCGACGGTTTAGGTCCAATCTATACCGAGCAACGCGCTTCCTTTAATGCTGAGCCAATCAATCCTTTAGCTCGTAAACCTATCTCTGAGCCACTTGATGTTGGCTTAAAAGCAATTAATGGCTTACTAACGGTGGGCAAAGGGCAGCGTATCGGCCTGTTTGCGGGCTCCGGTGTGGGTAAGTCGGTTACGCTTGGGATGATGACTCGTGGTACAACCGCGCAAGTGGTCGTGGTGGGGTTGATTGGTGAGCGTGGACGTGAAGTAAAAGAATTTATTGAAGAGATCCTTGGCGAAGATGGTCGTAAGCGTTCTGTTGTGGTCGCCGCTCCTGCGGATTCGTCTCCATTGATGCGTTTAAAAGGCTGTCAAACCGCACTGGCTGTAGCCGAGTATTTCCGAGACCAAGGTCTAGATGTTTTACTACTGATGGACTCATTGACTCGTTTCGCTCAGGCGCAGCGTGAAATCGCTCTGTCTGTGGGTGAGCCGCCAGCAACCAAAGGCTATCCGCCGTCTGTGTTTGCCAAGCTTCCTGCGCTGGTGGAGCGAGCAGGTAATGGTAACGATGAACAAGGTTCTATAACTGCTTTCTTTACCGTGTTAACAGAAGGTGATGATTTACAAGACCCTATTGCCGATGCATCGCGAGCGATTCTTGATGGTCACATTGTTTTATCTCGTGAGATGGCTGATGCTGGCCACTATCCCGCGATTGATGTTGAGAAATCCGTCAGTCGTGTTATGCCTCAAATCACCACCGAAGAACATGTCTTGATGTCGAAAGCCGTTAGACAAGTACTGTCTATATGCCGGAAAAATCAAGATTTGGTTTCGATTGGTGCTTACAAGCCGGGAACAGACCCTGCAATCGACAGTGCTTTCACTTTGAAACCGAGGTTGGACGAGTACTTACAACAGAAAATGAAAGAAACTGTTCCCTATGATATGTGCGTCAACATGTTAAAGCATGTGTTAGGCGGTTAGGTCGTGTTGAATAAGGTCAATCATGGATAACGCGTTAGAATTTCTTCTCGATCAAGCGAAAGACCAAGAGAACCAAGCTGTATTGGCGCTGAATCAAGCGAATGTCGAGCTGCAGGGTTACTACGAACAGGTCGAACAGATTGAAAAATATCGACTTGATTACTGCCAGCAACTTGTTGACCGAGGTAAGGCCGGATTAACGGCTAGCCAATATGGTCACTTAAACCGTTTCTTAACGCAATTAGATGAAACGCTCTCTAAGCAGAGAGAAGCGGAACACCACTTTAAAAATCAGGTCGATAACTGCCAAAACTATTGGATGGAGTTACGAAAAAAGCGTAAATCCTACGAATGGTTGATGGAGAAAAAGCAGAAAGAAAAAGCAAAGCTGCAAGATCAAAGAGAGCAAAAGCAAATGGATGAGTTCTCGACTCTGTTATATAGCCGAAAGAAGATTTGAACCTAATTCACGAATGACGCAAGTGTTGCTCTGCAGATGGCAGACTTAAAACTTATAGGCATGTTTCTTGCTCTGTTTTATATCAAATTGCGAGTTATGCTCACCAAAGGCATAAAAAGCACCCGACTTTCTTTTTGTTGTCTGATTCAAGGCAGCAAAGCTAGTAGATAGAGCTTGTATATATGAATGTTAGTCTTTCCTCAAATTCAGCGACCAACAAAACGTCATCGTTGTTGGACTCCGGTTCTGCCTCTTCAAAGGTAGAAGAAACTGGAGACTCTAAAGGTTTCTTTGAGTCTTTCAAAGAAGCACTAGGCTTTGAAGAAAGTGACAGTAAAGTCGCAGCAAAAGACACAGAAAGCACCGCGAAACCTGATGCTAAACAGGCCTCTACCGAAGGTGAAGCGTCAGCCGAAGCGAACAAAGGTGATTCAGCTGAATCAAAGGCTACTGACGAAGTGAACGAAGCGCAAAGCAAGCAAGCCGCTTCAGAAGTAGAAGGCGAGAAAGCAGCTGAGGAAACATCTGCAGAGGCTGCATCTGGATCTGAGGCTAAGCTCAAAGCCAATTCGGGTACTGATAGCACTGTCGCTGATAAAACTGTCGCAGATAAGGCGGATGGTAAAGATGCGCAGGTTACGACGAATGATTCTAAAGAGCAGGTTGCTCAATCCCAAACTCAGGGTACATCAGCTGTAGATGGCTCTACGCAAGCATCGCAAGCTAATGCAGCGATGAATGAAGGCAATAAATTGCTTGGTCAATTGGATGAGGCAAACAAAACTCTAAATCAAGCGCCAAACGGCAAAGGCTTGCCTCAGCAAGGTCAGGTAGATAAAGCCCCAGGTA
Organism: Vibrio sp. 10N.286.46.A8; assembly: GCF_041470165.1. NCBI lineage: Bacteria > Pseudomonadati > Pseudomonadota > Gammaproteobacteria > Vibrionales > Vibrionaceae > Vibrio > Vibrio sp. 10N.286.46.A8. Next base: position 18,280 of record NZ_JBFRLX010000036.1, on the reverse strand, counting down.
ATATCCCCGGAGCTTCAGTTGCAGTCGCTTCCATTACGGATGAGGCGACACAACAAACGAATGCAGCAACCCAAGAGAATAGTCTTGAGGTGGATTCTGAAATCGCTGTTCTTACCGGAGGTAAGGGTGTGTCTCAGTTGACTGATGATGAAATCCGACAGTTGATGGATAAAGGCGTCACTTCAGAACAAATTGAAGCCAGTATGAACCGAGAGCTGAGTCAAAAGAATGCGGCTAGCGCCGCGGTGGCCGAACAGAGCCAAGCGCTCTCAGCTGCGGATATTGAACTAGCCAAGCAGGTTGATGCCCATACCAAAGCACTAAAACAATTGAATGGACAAATCGAATCAGAACAGTCTGTTGTCGATAGCTTGCTTAAGAAGCAACAAAGTGGTGCTAAGTTGACGGTTGATGAGCAAGCCGCTTTGGCTAAAGCGACCTCTAACTTAGACCTGTTGAATCAACAGCTCACTAACGTTCAACAACAAGCAACGGCTTTGCTAAATCAAGCTCCGGCTGTGAACAGCGCGTCTAGTGAACCCGCAGCTATTGATTGGGATAATACGGATTCAAGCGAAACTAAAGCTTTAGCTGCGGCAGCATCAACAGCAGCTGTAGCGACGGCTGCACAACAAGTGTCAGCGCAGGCCGCTTCTCAATCAACAAACAATGCTCTTACGGATAAGGCAGCAATGCTGCACGCCAACAATGCACATGCAGCCGCTCAACAAGCTAATGTTGCTTCATCTCAGCAGCAAGCAACGTTGGATCCAGCTTTAACCGCGCAAGGGATCGCGATGAATGCAGCACCAGTCACTACAAAAGCAGGCTCTACTGATGCGCTTCTTAAAGCGGGCGCAGGTGCCGCTGCATTGTCTGGTTTGGGCAAAGCCGGTGCTAAAGAAGATTCTAAAGATTCGACCCTTGCTCAGCAGATAGCCTCGGCGGCTGGCGCGCAAGGTACAGCTACGGTGGGTTCAGCACCTACGCGAGCTGAAATTCAAGCGGCTCAACAGGCACCTTTGCAACTCACTAAAGAGTTAGCGAACGAGCAGGTGGCGGAAAAAGTCCAAATGATGATGTCTAAGAATCTCAAGAACTTAGATATCCGTCTTGACCCACCAGAGTTGGGGCAGATGAAAATTCGCATGACCATGAATAATGACGTGGCGAACGTGCACTTTACTGTCGGTAGCCAACAAGCGAGAGAGGTTATTGAACAAACCTTACCTCGTTTGAGGGAGATGCTCGCTCAGCAAGGGATGCAGCTTGCTGAGTCTTCAGTTCAGCAGCAGAATACTGGTCAGGGGCAAGACAGGTACAATAATGGTGAGCAACAATCAGGCTCTAACCGTATAAATGATGGTCAAGGTGATGAAAACCTTGATAGCAACAGCAATCTTGAATTGAATGTCACGTCAAAGCGTGATGGAATTAGTTATTATGCCTAGTATCAGGCTAAAACACTTAGCTAATAGAAAGAACCGTTAGTTTATAGAAGAACAGTTAGTTAATAGAAAGTACCGTTAGTTAATAGAAGAACAGGAAGTTAGAGCTGAATATGGCAGAAGAACAAGAAACACCGAAAGGAAAAAGTAAGCTCCTCATTATCGCTATCGCGGTTGTTGTGCTGTTACTTGGAGGTGGTGGTGCCGCATTTTTCTTAATGGGTTCCGATGATAAGGCTGAGGGTGCTGGGGCGTCAGCTGAGGTTCAACTCATGGGTGCCGATCCAGTGGTCTATGTTAATGTGCCTCAAGCTTTCTTATTTAACGTTACGGGCGATAAGAAAGATCGCTTAGTTCAGATAAAAGTACAGCTGATGGTACGTGGTATGAAGAATGAAGTTCTCGCTCGATACCACTCTCCACTTGTTGAAAGCGCACTACTTGCCACATTCGCTTCGGCGACGGTCGATCAATTACGATCTCCTGCCGGGAGAGTTGAACTGCGGAACAAGGCGACTGAAGATATTAAAGCAAGCTTAACTCAAGCTGTTGGCCAGCCGGTAATTGAAAAAGTGTTATTCACTGACTTTGTAATTCAATAGGTAATATGTGACCGATTTATTAAGCCAAGACGAAATTGATGCGCTATTACATGGCGTTGATGATGTTGAAGACGTTGAAGATGTCTTAGAAACCGAAAGTGACAATACGGTCAATTTTGATTTCTCATCACAAGATCGAATCGTTCGTGGTCGAATGCCGACCCTTGAACTTATTAACGAGCGTTTCGCACGTCATATGCGTATTAGCTTGTTTAATATGTTGCGTAAGACGGCTGAAGTGTCGATCAACGGTGTACAAATGATGAAATTTGGTGAGTACCAGAACACACTCTATGTACCCACAAGTTTAAACATGGTTCGCTTCCGCCCGTTAAAAGGTACAGCGCTAATCACGATGGAAGCTCGGCTAGTTTTCATTCTTGTAGAGAACTTTTTTGGTGGTGATGGTCGTTTTCACGCTAAGATTGAAGGTCGTGAATTTACACCAACAGAAAGACGAATTATTCAGTTACTACTGAAAATTGTTTTTGAAGATTACAAAGAAGCTTGGTCTCCCGTGATGGGCGTTGAGTTTGAATACTTGGACTCTGAAGTAAACCCAAGCATGGCTAACATTGTGAGTCCAACCGAAGTGATTGTTGTGAGTTCATTTCACATTGAAGTCGATGGCGGCGGCGGTGATTTCCATGTGGTTATGCCTTATTCAATGGTTGAGCCGATTCGTGAATTGCTGGATGCTGGTGTCCAATCAGATAAAATGGAAACCGACGTTCGTTGGAGCTCTGCATTGCGTGATGAAATCATGGATGTGCCAGTCAACTTCCGTGTCAATTTGCTCGAGCAAGATATCTCTTTGCGTGATTTGATGGAACTTCGTCCTGGGGATGTTATCCCGATGAATATGCCTGAGCATGCAACCATGTTTGTTGAAGAACTGCCGACCTATCGTGTGAAAATGGGCCGTTCTGGAGAGAAGCTCGCGGTACAGATTTCTGAAAAAATTGAAAGACCTCATGTGGTCAAAACCGATCTCGCTTTTCTTGGCAAAGACTTAATGTCTGAGTTGGAAAATAGCGAAGATGAAGAATAGCAAAGTAGATAAAAGTATAGGAATTGGTAATGGAACCTAGTGAAGATCAAAAGCTAGCAGACGAATGGGCTGCAGCACTTGGTGAAGACCCTTCAGCACCGTCAATCGATGTTGATGATGTTCTCGCAGCACCACTTGATGAGTTAACCGACTCATCGTCTCCAATTTCAGAAGATGAGCGTCGTAAGCTGGATACCATTATGGACATCCCAGTGACTATCTCAATGGAAGTCGGCCGCTCTCAAATTAGTATCCGTAACTTACTTCAATTGAACCAAGGTTCGGTTGTTGAGCTAGATAGAATTGCTGGTGAGTCACTTGACGTGATGGTTAACGGCACTCTGATTGCTCATGGAGAAGTGGTTGTGGTGAATGACAAATTTGGTATTCGTTTGACAGACGTTATTAGTCAAACAGAACGAATTAAGAAGTTGCGTTAATGAGCTTCTTGTCTCAGAGACTGGCGGGCTCTTCTCTCGGAATGACAGGTTTTTCTCGCAGAGTCTTGGGAGTAGGGCTACTTGCTACTCCTTCTATTGCCTTTGCGGCAACGCCTCCTTCTCTCGATTTAGCGACCACCTTTGGGTCGCTAATTTTCGTTATAGCCTTCATTTTATTTATTGCTTGGCTACTGAAGCGAATGCAAGTGCCTGCGATGTCGAATCAACAAGGTTTGGCTATTATTAGGCAAATTCCGGTAGGCACAAAAGAACGTATCGCTATTGTACAAGCGGGTGATGAACAGTTCTTGGTAGGCATTACCACACAATCGATTCAGCTGATCTCTAAGCTCGATAAACCTCTTACTCAGGAGATGCTGGAAAAAAGTACATTTTCAAGTCAGCTTTCCCAGCTAATAAAAAAAGATGCAAACAAGTAACGGATTTTTGAATCCATTTTACTTTTGCCATGCCGGATTTTTCCGTACGGTGAAAGTGTGGTTGGTTCAGCTTATTATATTCTGCTCTCTCGTATTTAGCGTGTCAGTATTTGCACAGGTTGAAGATGGCACTGTCATTCCTGCGAATACCGCTGGATCTGAGTCGGTCACCATCAGTACGATGCAGCAAGATCAAGCCAAATCGAAGACTATGACCACTGGTAGCTTAACCGGTAATGGTGGCGGCATACCTGCATTTACCATGACCACCAATGCCAATGGCGGTGAAGACTACTCGATTAACCTGCAAATTCTTGCGTTAATGACCATGCTTGGCTTCTTACCGGCGATGGTGATATTGATGACGTCGTTCACCCGTATTGTGGTTGTGATGTCTATTTTGCGTCAGGCAATGGGTCTCCAACAAACACCTTCAAACCAAGTGATTATTGGCATTGCGATATTTCTGACCTTCTTCATCATGTCGCCAGTAATCAGTCAGGTAAATGAACAAGCTGTTCAGCCTTATTTGAATGAACAGATATCAGCGCGACAGGCGTTTGATGTTGCCCAAGGGCCGATTAAGTCTTTTATGCTTAAACAGACTCGAATCAAAGATCTTGAAACTTTTGTTGAGATATCCGGTGCGCAAGTAACTAACCCAGAAGATGTTTCAATGGCGGTTCTGATTCCTGCGTTTATCACGTCTGAATTGAAAACAGCTTTCCAGATAGGCTTTATGTTGTTCTTGCCGTTCCTAATTATCGACTTGGTGGTGGCATCAGTTTTGATGGCCATGGGTATGATGATGTTGTCACCAATGATTGTATCGTTGCCGTTTAAGTTGATGTTGTTCGTCCTTGTTGATGGTTGGAATTTGATACTCTCCACACTCGCCGGCAGTTTTGCCTAGTAGCTGGGGGAAGCATGAATCCTGAAATATTCGTAGATTTGTTCCAAGATGCCCTTTGGATGGTACTAATTATGGTTTGCGCCATAATTATTCCTAGCCTGCTGATTGGTTTGGTTGTGGCTGTTTTCCAAGCGGCTACTTCGATTAATGAACAAACTTTAAGTTTCCTACCACGTTTGATCGTGACGTTATTAGCGTTGATGATGTTTGCACATTGGATGACGCAAATGATGATGGAGTTCTTTTTCGAACTCATCGAACGCTTGCCACAAGTTCTGTACTAATTCGATATGGAATACCCAACGAGCCTTGTACTAGAGTGGTTAGCCAATTATTTTTGGCCCTACACTCGCATCTCAGCCATGCTGATGGTGATGACAGTAACCGGTGCACGCTTTGTGTCGCCGCGTATTCGTCTGTATTTGGGGTTAGCGATCACCTTTGCAGTGATGCCAGCGATCCCCGCTGTTCCTAAAGAGATTGAACTGCTCTCTTTCCAAGGTTTCTTGACTGTATTTGAACAAATCGTGATTGGCGTTGCCATGGGGTTTGTCACCCAATTCATGATTCAAACTTTCGTAATGCTCGGCCAGATCTTGGGTATGCAATCAAGCTTGGGTTTCGCCTCTATGGTGGATCCGGCTAACGGGCAAAACACGCCAGTACTGGGCCAGTTATTTATGTTGCTAGCGACCATGTTTTTTTTGGAGACTGACGGTCACTTGAAAATGCTGCAGCTGGTGGTGTTCAGCTTTAAGACTTTACCCATTGGCAGTGGAAGTTTGACCTCTGTTGATTATAGAGAGCTTGCCCTGTGGCTTGGTATCATGTTCAAAACAGCACTAGCGATGTCATTGTCTGGTATTATTGCGCTGCTGACGATTAACCTTTCGTTTGGTGTAATGACGCGTGCGGCGCCTCAACTAAATATCTTTTCTTTGGGTTTCTCATTTGCGCTACTCGTGGGCCTATTGCTTTGTTGGTATATTCTTGGCGGCTTGTTTAGTCACTATGAGTTATTCTGGATACAAACCGAACAACAGATATGTCGTCTAATCAGGTTAGAGTGCTAGGAGACTAAAATGGCAGAGTCAGACGGTCAAGAACGCACGGAAGACGCCACGCCCAAACGCTTGCAACAGGCCAAAGAGAAAGGGCAGGTTGCAAGGTCAAAAGAGTTAGCGTCGGCGTCGGTACTTATTGTTGGTGCGATTGCTTTAATGTGGTTTGGTGAATCGATGGCGAAAGCTTTGTTCGAAACAATGCAACGTCTGTTTTCTCTGAGTCGGGAAGAAGTTTTTGATACCACAAAACTCCTCGAAATTGCGGGTGGCGCATTAGTGAACCTGTTGTTCCCGCTGTTCTTAATCCTGATAACCTTATTTGTTGCTGCCGTCATTGGTGCGGCGGGTGTCGGGGGGATTAACTTCTCTATGCAGGCGGCGATGCCTAAGGCGTCTAAGCTAAACCCACTCAGTGGTATTAAGCGTATGTTTGGCCTGCAGAGTTGGGTTGAACTGTTGAAATCTATCTTGAAAGTGGCACTTGTTTCGGGAATGGCCATCTATCTTATTCAAGCTTCTCAACACGATTTAATGCAACTGAGCATGGAGGTATACCCACAGAATATCTTCCACGCTTTAGATATCTTGCTTAATTTTATTCTGCTGATCAGCTGCTCTTTACTTATCGTGGTGGCGATTGATATCCCGTTCCAGATTTGGCAACACGCCGATCAGCTGAAGATGACCAAACAAGAAATTAAAGATGAACACAAAGATACTGAAGGTAAGCCTGAAGTTAAGGGCCGCATTCGTATGTTGCAAAGAGAAGCTGCCCAGCGCCGTATGATGGCTGACGTACCTCAAGCGGATGTGATTGTGACCAACCCGGAGCATTTCTCGGTGGCTCTACGCTATAAGCAGAATCAAGACAAAGCCCCCGTTGTAGTTGCGAAAGGTGTTGATCATATGGCAATGAAGATCCGTGAAATTGCCCGTGAAAATGACATCTATATTGTTCCTGCGCCACCATTGGCTAGGGCGCTTTATCACACTACCGAACTAGAACAACAAATTCCTGACGGTCTGTTTACAGCAGTTGCTCAAGTGCTTGCATATGTGTTTCAACTGAAACAGTACCGAAAACGAGGCGGAGAGAGGCCAAAACTCCAAGATTCTAATATGCCGATCCCACCTGATTTACGACATTAGATCAATTGCTTGAGCTCTGCTTGATGAACCCTGATAATAGCGGGCTAGCTAATCCTCTTTTTAGAGAGGCGATGGCAATAATTTGACGAAAAGTGTTGGTACAGTGTTTGCTATATCAACCCCGAATATTATAAGCCGATCATTAATAACCTTAGCATTGTAAATCTGAGTATTATAAGCCCAGTCATTATAAATCCTAGCGTTATAAATCCCGAGCATATAAAGCTTAGTATTATAAACCTGTGCATTTGAACCTATGCACTATAAATCATAGCAACATAGCTTAGACCTGAGCCTCAAATAGCTTAGTGAGATGGCTACAACATAGCGAAACTGTCTAGACTTATGAAATTCTCCCTGCCTTTTGCGGACAAGCTGCCTAAAATCCCTAATCGTGCGATGCCTGCAATTGGCGCACCCGTTATGGTACTTGCGACGCTCGCTATGGTGGTGTTGCCAATACCAGCCTTCTTGTTGGACATGTTCTTCACTTTCAACATTGCACTGTCCATGGTTGTGTTACTGGTTTCGGTTTATACCCGCAGGCCTTTGGACTTCGCTGCATTCCCGACCGTACTTTTGATTGCGACTCTACTTCGATTAGCTTTGAACGTTGCTTCGACGCGTGTGGTATTGCTTCATGGTCACGAAGGTGGTGACGCGGCCGGTAACGTTATCGAAGCCTTCGGTAACGTGGTTATCGGCGGCAACTACGCGGTAGGTCTAGTGGTGTTCTTGATTTTGATGATCATCAACTTCATGGTTGTAACCAAAGGTGCGGGTCGTATTTCGGAAGTAAGTGCGCGTTTCACCCTAGATGCCCTACCAGGTAAACAGATGGCAATCGATGCCGACTTGAATGCGGGTTTGATCGACCAAGATCAGGCTCGTACTCGACGTTTTGAAGTGACCAAAGAGGCTGACTTTTACGGCTCGATGGACGGTGCATCTAAGTTTGTTAAAGGCGATGCAATAGCCGGTATCTTGATATTGTTCATCAACATCATTGGCGGCTTGAGTATCGGTATGGCTCAGTTTGACCTTGGTTTTGGTGAAGCCATCGAAATCTACACGCTACTGACTATCGGTGATGGTCTGGTTGCACAAATTCCATCGCTGTTACTTTCTATTGCTGCGGCGATGATGGTAACGCGTCAAAATACTGATGAAGACATGGGCGAACAGCTTGTCTTCCAAATGTTCGATAATCCTAAAGCCCTAATGATCACCGCTGCTATCCTCGGCATCATGGGTATTGTTCCTGGTATGCCACATTTCTCCTTCTTGAGCCTTGCTGTGGTTGCTGGGGCTGGGGCTTACTTTATCGATAAAAAGAACAAGGCAAAGGTAGAAGAGAAAAATCTACCTGCAACCGCTAATGCCAATGGTGATAAGCCCGCATCGCAAAAAGAACTGTCTTGGGATGATGTTCAACCGGTAGATATTATTGGTCTCGAAGTGGGGTACCGCTTGATTCCTTTGGTCGATAGAGACCAAGGTGGTGAATTGCTTGAGCGCGTGAAAGGTGTACGGAAAAAGCTGTCTCAAGATTTTGGTTTCTTGATTCCAGCAGTACACATTCGCGATAATCTGGAACTGACACCAAACAGCTATCGAATTACCCTGATGGGGGTAGCGGTTGGTGAGGCTGAGATCAAGCCGGACATGGAGCTCGCGATTAACCCTGGCCAAGTCTATGGGATGATAGATGGAGAGCCGACGATTGACCCTGCCTTTGGCCTTGAAGCGGTCTGGATTCGTGAAGAGCAGCGTGAACACGCACAAGCCTTAGGTTATACGGTTGTAGACTCTTCAACCGTACTTGCCACACACCTTAGCCAGCAGTTAACGAATAACGCTTCACAGTTGATTGGCCACGAAGAAGTTCAAAACTTACTTGAGATGCTTAGCCGATCAACACCCAAGCTGGTGGAAGGTTTTGTACCGGATCAATTACAGCTTGGTGTGGTTGTGAAAGTTCTGCAAAACCTACTGAATGAAGCGATTCCAATTCGTGATATTCGAACCATTGTCCAAACTTTGTCGGAGTACTCTTCTAAGAGTCAAGAACCTGACATATTAACTGCAGCTGTTCGTATCTCACTAAAACGACTAATTGTTCAAGAAATCAATGGTATAGAGCCAGAATTACCAGTTATAACCTTAATTCCTGAGTTGGAACAAATCTTGCATCAAACCATGCAGGCATCCGGCGGAGAATCTGCTGGTATTGAACCTGGTTTAGCCGAACGTTTACAGACCTCACTCAGTAACGCGACACAAGAGCAAGAACTGAAAGGTGAGCCAGCGGTATTATTGACCTCTGGTGTTTTACGTTCGACTCTGGCTAAGTTCGTGAAAAACACGATCCCAAGCTTGAGAGTATTATCTTACCAAGAGATACCAGATGAAAAGCAGATACGTATAGTACAAGCTGTTGGTAATTAAGCCGCCTAATTAGAACGGACGATCGAATTGAAAATTAAACGATTTTTTGCAAAAGATATGCGAACAGCCCTGCTCCAAGTTAAAGAAGAACTTGGCTCAGAAGCGGTGATCATGTCTAACAAAAAGGTCGCAGGTGGTGTGGAAATTGTTGCCGCTATTGATGGCGATTCCAGCCCGTCGACAGCAAGTCCCAGACTCAATAAACCTCAGCAGCCTACGCAAAGCCAGTACACTCAAATGTCTGAGCCCAAATTGCCAACTGGGCGTCGTCAATTAGATGATGACAAGGTTAGCATCCAGCCGAATGCAGAAGGTGGACGCTCAATGACCAAGCGCTTTGCGAATATGCTAAAGCAATACAGTCATGGCGCCGACGATGAGCAACAACATCGCGCTGAAAACGAAGACTCGTTATCAGCATTGCTCAATCGCCAGTCAAGTAACGGTCATCAACCTCAGAGTAGCCAGCATTCTAGCGGCAGCCTTGACTCGGCCTTTGCTCGTGAAACGGGTTTATCTAAATTGATTGCCGAAGATCGCAGAGTAGAGCGTCCAGCACCTCGCTTAGATCCTACCCGTTATGATCGTGGTCGAGAGAACACTCAATCCAAAGGTTCAGATACTGAAATGGAAACGATGCGCGACGAGATGACTTCAATTCGTCGTTTATTAGAGCATCAAGTCTCTGGGCTCATGTGGCAAGAAGTCGAACGTCGCGAACCTTTGCGAGCGATGCTTATCAAGCGCCTAGAACGTATGGGTGTTTCGGCAGAACTCGCCGATCAAATGGCCTGTTACATTCCAGAAGACACAAAACCAGCACGAGCATGGAAAGCCTTGCTTGCTCTGGTCGCTGATCAAATCTCAGTAACACAAAAAGATATTTTAAAACGCGGCGGTATTGTGGCCTTACTTGGCCCGACTGGCGTAGGTAAAACAACAACCGTTGCTAAGCTCGCAGCCCGTGCAGCAATGGAGTACGGTGCAGACAACGTTGCTCTTGTGACAACAGACACATATCGCATAGGTGCACATGAGCAGTTATCGATTTATGGTCGAATTATGGGTTGTCCTGTAAGAGTTGCTAAAGATTCTAGTGAATTGGCCGATGTAATATATCAGTTACGTAATCGTCGCCTGATTCTAGTCGATACTGCAGGTATGGGGCAGCGAGATGTTCGCCTATCTGAGCAGTTAGACACATTGATGCAAGAGAGTGGTTCCGTTATCAATAGTTACCTTGTGTTACCCGCAACCGCGCAACGCAAAGTACTACAAGAAACCATTGAACACTTTAGAAGAATCCCGCTGTCGGGATGTATCCTGACGAAGCTGGACGAATCGCTTAGTTTGGGTGAGTTCATCAGTGTGGTAATACAAAATGCATTGCCAGTTGCTTATATAGCAAATGGTCAACGAGTTCCTGAAGATATCGTTATTGCTCAGCCAAAGTACATGATTGCTAAGGCCAATGAGTTATTAGAAAAATCGACAGAGAATGAACCTCATTACTGGAATAGCGATTCTGAAGGGCTCTAGGCGGCGGATAAATATGAATGAGAATATGATACACGATCAAGCTAGCGGCCTCCGTCGCTTAACCCAGCCTTCACTCACAAAAGTTATCGCTGTAACGGGTGGCAAGGGAGGCGTAGGTAAATCGAATGTAACGTTAGGTATGGCTATTTGTATGGCTCGCCAAGGCAAGAAAGTCATGGTACTGGATGCCGATTTAGGATTAGCTAACGTAGACATCATGCTCGGCATTCGTTCTAAACGAAATCTTGGGCATGTGTTGGCTGGCGAGTGTGAACTTAAGGATGCGATTGTCGAAGGGCCGCACGGAATTAAAATTATTCCAGCGACATCAGGCACACAAAGCATGACTGAACTTTCACACGCTCAACACGCCGGGTTGATTCGTGCTTTTGGTTCGCTTGAAGACGAGATGGATATCTTATTGGTTGATACCGCAGCGGGTATATCCGATATGGTCATCAGCTTCTCAAGAGCTGCGCAGGATGTGGTTGTGGTGGTTTGTGATGAACCAACGTCGATTACTGATGCATATGCATTGATTAAGCTGTTGAGTCGAGAGCACCAAGTACAGCGATTCAAAATTGTTGCAAATATGGTCAGAAGCTATCGCGAAGGCCGAGAATTATTTGCAAAGTTGACTTTGGTCACAGAGCGCTTCTTGAATGTGAGCCTCGAACTCGTAGCATGTATTCCTTTAGATGATAAAGTACGTCAATCAGTTAAGAGACAGAAAATCGTAGTCGATGCGTTTCCTCGCTCCCCAGCTGCATTGGCAATCAGCTCTTTGGCTAATAAGGCATTGACCTGGCCAATACCAAAAACACCAAGCGGACACTTGGAGTTTTTTGTTGAAAGGCTGCTGAACCGTACTGAATTTATAGAGGAACCATTTGGTGAATAAAGCGCTTACTTACGATCAACATGCTAATCACAATAGCCAGCAGGCTTTTTTTGAGAAGTACTCTGTGTTGGTTAAGCGTATCGCTCATCATTTGTTGGGGCGATTACCGCCTAATGTATTAGTTGATGACTTGATTCAAGCCGGCATGATTGGCCTGATTGAAGCGCAACAGAACTATGATGGTACCAAAGGCGCAAGCTTTGAGACGTACGCAGGTATTCGAATTCGTGGGGCAATGTTGGATGACATTCGCCGCGGGGATTGGGTCCCGAGATCGGTTCATAAAAACAATCGAGAAATCAGTAGTGCAATCGCGGAATTAGAGGGCACTCTCAATCGCGATCCCAGTGATGCTGAGGTGGCAAAGCACATGGGGCTGAGTTTAGACCAGTATCACAGTGCTTTAACTGATATTAATTGCTCAAAATTGGTAGGGATAGAAGACTTAGGTGTCTCTGATGATGTAATATCTCCGAATGAAGATTCTCAAGATAATACGCCTTTTCAAGGGGTTGCAGATGAATCATTCCGCCAAGCTTTGATCGACTCGATAAAACAACTTCCGGAAAGAGAAGGCCTCGTGCTTTCGCTTTATTACGACGAAGAACTCAATTTAAAAGAGATTGGGGAAGTATTAGGTGTCAGCGAATCTCGTGTCAGCCAAATACTAAGCCAATCTATGCAGCGTTTACGCACTAAGTTAAGTGCTTGGACACAGAACGACTAACAACACTGATTTTATTCAGTGGAGGCTAATTTGAACAAAAACATGAAAATTCTCATTGTTGATGATTTTTCAACGATGCGCCGAATTGTTAAAAACCTACTTCGTGATTTAGGTTTCAACAACACTCAAGAAGCAGACGATGGCTTGACCGCGTTACCTATGCTGAAAAAAGGCGAATTTGATTTCGTGGTAACTGACTGGAACATGCCGGGTATGCAAGGTATTGATCTTCTAAAACACGTCCGTGCAGACGCTGAACTTAAGCACCTTCCAGTGCTTATGATCACAGCAGAAGCTAAGCGTGAGCAGATCATTGAAGCAGCGCAAGCGGGTGTTAATGGTTACATTGTGAAGCCGTTCACTGCCGCAACTCTAAAAGAGAAACTCGACAAGATTTTTGAGCGTTTATAAGCACTCATAATAACCTGTTTCAGGCGCTTCATAGAGAGACATTAACTTTTTTGTTTCCCGTTTACCTCTAAAGCTGAAGCGTCACAAACTATGCGGAGTAAGGCCGGACTCAGGATGATTTCATTAGAACAAGCAAAAAAATTAGTAGAGCTGCTTGAAAACGACGAGCAGCAAGGTGCTGATTCTCTTGTTAGAAGCATTTATGAAGATAATTTTAATCTTCAAGATAACCCAATGCTTCAAGAAATAGGCAGTCTGACTCGTGACCTCCATGATTCTTTGACACAATTCAACTTTGACGAGCGTATTAACGTTATCGCAAATGATGAAATCCCTGACGCCAGGGATCGCCTTCAATATGTCATTGATAAAACGGAAGTTGCGGCGAACAAAACGATGGACGCTGTCGATCGCTGTATGCCAATTGCAACTAATTTACACGAGTGTTTACTTCAAGTAAGGCCTCAATGGAATGAACTGATGCATGGCCGCATTGAGCTAGTAACATTCAAAGCTTTATGCCACCGCATTGATGGATTACTTGTCCAAGTAGAAGGTGATAGTACTGAACTACGTGGACAACTGACTGAAATCTTGATGGCTCAGGATTTCCAAGATTTAACTGGGCAGATTATTAGCAAAGTTATTACCTTGGTGAATGAGGTTGAAGGACGTCTGGTAGAGATTCTCACCGTATTCGGTGCGAATCAAATAGAACCAACACCAGAGACAGATAAGAAGTCATCTATTGCTCCAGAGGGTCCGATCATGAACCCAGAAGCTCGTGAGGATGCTGTTGCATCTCAAGATGAAGTCGACGATTTGTTATCCAGTCTTGGATTTTAAAGGTAACGTATGAGCTACGATTTAGACGAAGATATTCTTCAGGACTTTTTAGTCGAAGCAGGAGAGATCCTCGAACTTCTATCAGAACAACTGGTAGAGCTAGAGAATAACCCTGACGACAAAGAACTACTAAACGCTATTTTCCGTGGTTTCCATACAGTAAAAGGTGGTGCTGGTTTCCTAGCATTGACCGAGCTGGTGGATACTTGTCATGGTGCTGAGAATGTGTTCGACATTCTAAGAAATGGCCAACGCAGTGTAACATCAGGACTGATGGATACGATGCTACAGGCTTTAGATACAGTCAATGTACAGTTTAAAGCCGTGCAAGATGAGGAAGCTTTAGTACCAGCAGACCAATCTTTACTGGATGAACTTCATCGCCTCTGTAAGCCAGAGTCTGAAGATGAAGTTGTGGCAGTAGAAGCTCCAGCACCGGTTATCTCTGAGCCTATCGTTGCAGCTCCTGAGCCTGTTATTGCTCCGGAACCTACTGTTGAAAGTTCAAACATCAGTGCATCTTCCGTGGATGATATTTCTGAAGATGAATTTGAGCGTTTACTTGATGAACTTCACGGTAAGGGTGGTTCACCAACGACATCATCTGTAGACACACCAGCGCCAGCGCCAGCACCTGTGGCACCTCAGCCAGTAGCTGCGAGTGGTGACATTACTGACGACGAATTTGAAAAGTTGTTAGATGAGTTGCATGGTGCAGGTCAAAGCCCGACAGCTGCAAGCTCAACGCCACCACCTCCTCCAGTCGCTCCTGTAGCCAAAGCACCAGTAAAGTCTGAAGGCGATGACCTAATGACTGATGCTGAGTTTGAGAGTTTACTTGACCAGTTACACGGTTCAGGTAACGGCCCTTCAATTGAAGAGTTGGATGCTGCGACTAAGCCTGTACAAGCGAAGCCTGAGCCTGTTGCGCCGAAAGTCGCTCCTAAACCACAGCCTGCTCCTGTTGCTGTAAAAGCAGAACCTAAGCCTAGCGTACCAGCAAAAGCTGAAGTTAAAGCGCCTGCGAAGAAGCAGCAAGCTGAAGCCACAGTTCGTGTTGATACCTCAACACTGGATACCATCATGAACATGGTGGGTGAGCTAGTATTGGTTCGTAACCGCCTTGTTAGCTTAGGTTTAAACAGCAACGACGAAGAAATGTCGAAAGCTGTCTCTAACTTAGACGTTGTTACTGCTGACCTACAAGGTGCAGTAATGAAGACGCGAATGCAGCCGATCAAGAAAGTATTTGGTCGCTTCCCACGCGTTGTCCGTGACCTTGCTCGTACCTTGAAGAAAGACATCGTTCTTGAAATGCGTGGCGAAGAAACGGATCTTGATAAAAACTTAGTCGAAGCACTTGCTGATCCCCTGATTCACTTGGTGAGAAACTCTGTCGATCATGGTATCGAAATGCCGGACGACCGTGTTGCTGCGGGTAAATCTAAAACCGGTAAAGTGATTCTGTCTGCCTCTCAAGAAGGCGACCACATTGAACTGGCTATCGTTGATGATGGCGGCGGTATGGACCCTGATAAGCTTCGTGCTATCGCGGTTAAGCGCGGTCTGATGGATGATGATGCAGCGTCTCGCCTAACAAATAAAGAGTGTTTCAATCTAATCTTTGCTCCTGGCTTTTCAAGTAAAGAAAAGATCTCAGATATCTCTGGCCGTGGTGTAGGTATGGACGTTGTGAAAACAGCGATCAACACACTGAATGGTTCTATTGATATCGATTCAGAGATGGGCCAAGGCACCAAGATAACCATTAAGGTTCCGTTGACACTTGCGATTCTACCAACCTTAATGGTCGGTGTTGCGGGTCACCCGTTCGCATTGCCACTGGCTTCTGTAAATGAAATCTTCCACCTAGACCTAAGCCGCACAAACGTGGTTGATGGCCAGCTAACGATCATCGTTCGCGATAAGTCTATTCCACTGTTCTACTTACAAAATTGGCTTACACCTAAAGAAGGTCTTGTTGAAGGACGTCAAGGTCATGGTCATGTTGTTATTGTGCAACTTGGTAGTCAACGTGTTGGTTTTGTTGTCGATGCGCTTATCGGCCAAGAAGAAGTGGTTATTAAGCCACTTGATAAGCTTCTTCAAGGCACGCCAGGAATGGCAGGTGCGACAATTACAAGTGACGGTCACATAGCATTGATTTTAGATGTGCCGGACTTGTTGAAGCAGTACGCAGCTGCATCAAGAATTTAACTTAAGGATAAATATGGCGATTAAAGTATTAGTCGTTGATGATTCGAGCTTCTTCCGTCGTAGAGTAAGCGAGATCATCAACTCGGAGGCTCGCCTAGAAGTCATCGATGTAGCAGTAAACGGTAAAGAAGCGGTTGAGAAAGCGAAAAAGCTAAGACCTGACGTAATTACCATGGACATCGAGATGCCTGTCATGGACGGTATTACTGCCGTTCGTGAAATTATGGCTGCGTCTCCGACGCCTATTTTGATGTTTTCATCGCTAACGCATGATGGTGCAAGAGCAACGTTAGATGCGTTAGATGCTGGTGCTCTAGATTTCTTACCTAAGAAATTTGAAGACATCGCTCGTAACCGTGACGATGCTGTCGCATTGCTTCAACAGCGCGTGATTCAGATTGCTGCAAAGCGTGCGTTTATGCGACGCACTCCTGTTGCGCCAAGAGCTACCGCAACAGCTACGGCGTCAACATCAGCGCCATTGCGCCAATCTATTTCAGCAACAGCCCCTGCTGCTAAACCAGCGGTTGCTTCAACCGCGAAATTCAGAGCTTCGGGTAAAAAGTATCAATTAACTGCAATTGGTACTTCTACTGGTGGGCCAGTTGCACTACAGAAAATTTTGACACGCATCCCTGCCAGCTACCCGCATCCGATTGTGTTAGTGCAGCATATGCCAGCAACGTTCACCGCTGCTTTTGCTAGCCGCTTGAATACCTTGTGTAAGATTGAAGTTCGTGAAGCTCAAGACGGAGACCTGTTGAAACCTGGGGTGGCTTATCTTGCTCCAGGCGGAAAGCAAATGATGATTGATGGTCGCCCGGGTTCGGCGCGTCTGAAGATTATCGATGGTGGTGACCGAATGAACTACAAGCCTTGTGTGGATGTCACTTTTGGTTCTGCAGCTAAGATCTACGGCGATAAAGTGTTGTCTATGATACTGACCGGTATGGGTGCTGATGGTCGAGAAGGTTCTCGCATGTTAAAAACAGCGGGTTCGACCATTTGGGCGCAAGACGAAGATAGTTGTGTTGTATATGGTATGCCTCAAGCTGTAGCAAAAGCTGGCATTTCTACTGAAGACCTACCTCTAGACCGCGTTGCGGAACGGATTTTGGTCGAAGTTGGGTTAGCTTAGGTAAATCGACATGATTGTTTGGAGTGTTGCAAACCAAAAAGGTGGCGTTGGAAAAACGACGACGACAGTGACCCTAGCTGGCTTACTTGCCTTAAAGGGTCATCGTGTGTTGTTGGTTGATACTGACCCACATGCATCACTAACCACCTATTTGGGTTACGACTCAGATACGGTGGAATCGAGCCTGTTTGATCTGTTCCAGCTGCGTGAGTTTTCTACGCAAGCTGTGAGAGCGTTGACTATACAGACCGAAATTGAAGGTATCGATATTATTCCCGCACACATGTCATTGGCGACATTAGACCGTGTAATGGGAAATCGAAGTGGTATGGGGTTGATCTTAAAGCGTGCTTTAGCCGCTTTGAAAGATGACTATGACTACGTGCTTATCGATTGTCCGCCTATTCTTGGTGTGATGATGGTGAATGCGTTGGCTGCCAGTGATCGTATCTTGATTCCGGTACAGACTGAATTTTTGGCGATGAAAGGTTTAGAGCGCATGATTCGCACTCTAACTATTATGCAGAAGTCTCGCAAAACACCGTTTAAGGTGACGATTGTCCCGACGATGTACGACAAGCGAACGAAAGCATCATTGCAAACATTGACTCAGCTTAAAGATGACTATCCAAACCAAGTTTGGACCTCTGCTGTGCCGATTGATACCAAGTTTCGCGATGCCAGTCTAAAACGTTTGCCAGCATCTCATTTCGCATCGGGTAGCCGTGGTGTATTTGCTTATAAACAGCTGCTTATTTATCTCGAGAGGTTAGCGATAAATGAGCGCGAATAACGAATCGACATTGACGCAACCAAGTTTATCGAGTGAACAAGCAATCGATGATTACTTTACCGCGCTGTTAGGCGATGAAAACTTTGAATCTGATGCTTTTCTTGTTGACGAGTCTAGCGGCGAATCACAAACTAAAGAGCCAGAGCCAGAGCC
>NZ_JBFRLX010000035.1:117560-118067 GCF_041470165.1 Vibrio sp. 10N.286.46.A8 | reverse complement strand
GTATACCCAGATCGATTGATCCGCTTTAAACTCGGTTTGGCTCTCTATCTGATCGTTTCTTAACTCAACTCGATGATAACCACGCTCACGACGATCAAATTCAGCCAACGCAACATCATCGACCTCAAGCAAAACACCATTCACTTGTCCCTCACCAAGATTGACGATCAACGGTGACAAAACATAGCTGTCGTCGATTTTACTCCAGTGACGCACTAGGCCGTGCACTATCGCAGGAATCGCTTGTCCTGTTTGACCTGTGAGTTGACGAGAAGAGGAGTTGATCAAGCTACCATAACCAAAAATATACATCGTGTTCCCTGTCTGTTCTTTTGTATTTGAGACTAGTCTTACTATATGTTTGGCTTCATTAAATGTCAGTAGTTTTTTATTTCATACATCTTCGAGTCTAAATGACTTGTTGTGGCGTGTTTAATTGACACTTTTTTTACCTCTAAATACACCTTGTTGCTTGTTTTTATTGGTTTTATATCTTTGGCGCGTTTC